>JAOPZU010000590.1 GCA_025963955.1 Solirubrobacterales bacterium | reverse complement strand
TCAACGCGGCCTTCCCGTGCGGCGCCCGCGCGACGAAGCTCGAGCACGCGCCGGCGGGATACACGATCGTCACCTTCACGCTGACCGAGCGGCGCGGCGGGGACTGCGCCGGCGGCGCGGGCGGCAGCGCCCGCAGCGTCATCCGGGTGCGCGACGGGCACATCACCGACTGGTACCGCCTGGACGAGCTGCCGGCCCCCGGGGCGCCCGGGTCGGCGGAGCCCGCGCCGGGCACGCAGATCGCCTGAGCGCGGCCCCCGGGCATCTGTCGCCACGACACGAGAACGGCCGTGCGACCTGGTCCGTTGGGCGCAAAGGCGCCGCGGTCCGGCCGGTACCATCGACGACATGGAGACCACCGCGCCCGATCTGTACTCGATTCCGCAGGACATGCTCGACTTCCGCGACCTGGTCCGCCAGATCGCGCAGGAGCAGATCGCGCCGCGGGCGGGCGACATCGACCGCGACGCCGCCTATCCGCACGACGTCCGCAAGCTGCTGGCCGAGCAGGACATCCTCGGCCTGCCGTTCTCCGAGGAGTACGGGGGCACCGGGACCGGCACGCTGATGCTGCAGATGGCCGTCGAGGAGATCGCCAAGGTCTGCGCGTCCTCCGCGCTCATCCTGATGATCCAGGAGCTCGGGTCGCTCCCGCTCACGTTGCACGGCAGCGACGAGCTGAAGGCCAAGTGGTTCCCGCGGCTCGCGTCCGGCGAGTGCTCGCCGGCCTTCGCGCTCTCCGAGCCCGAGGCGGGCTCCGACCCGGCCGCGATGCGCACCTTCGCCGTCCGCGACGGCGACGAGTGGGTCATCAACGGCACGAAGAACTGGATCACCAACGCCGGGATCGCCGACTACTACGTCGTCTTCGCGAAGACCGACCGCGAGAACAACCGCATCACCGCGTTCCTGGTCGAGGCGGACCGGCCGGGCTTCTCGATCGGCAACTACGAGCACAAGCTCGGGATCAAGGGCTCGCCGACGGGCTCGCCGGTCCTGGAGGACGTGCGCGTCCCGCACGAGAACATCATCGGGGTCGAGGGCAAGGGCCTCGCCGTGGCGCTGTCCACGCTCGAGCGCACGCGCCTCGGGGCCGCCGCGCAGGCCGTCGGCATCGCCCAGGGCGCGACGGACTACGCCAACCAGTACGCGAAGGAGCGCCTGGCCTTCGGCAAGCCGATCAACCGCCTGCAGGGGCTGCAGTTCAAGCTCGCCGACATGGAGACGGGGACCGCCGCCGCGCGCGAGCTCGTCTACAAGGCGTGCTCGATGTGCGACCTGCCGCAGCGGCCGCCGGAGCTGCCGAAGTACACGTCGATGGCGAAGCTGTTCGCGTCGGACAACGCGATGAAGGTGACGCTCGAGGCCATCCAGATCCTCGGCGGCTACGGCTACGTGAACGACTACCCCGTCGAGCGCATGATGCGCGACGCGAAGATCACCCAGATCTACGAGGGCACGAACGAGATCCAGCGGGTCGTGATCGCCCGCCAGATGACGGCCTGAGGGCGAGAGGCGCAGCGGCTAGGCTGAGAGCGCCCATGCCTCTCAGCCGCATCGCCATCGCTCGGTGGCGGGGCGTCCATCCCGCTTGGACCTGAACATGCCTCTCAGCCGCATCGCCATCGCTGCGACCATCGCGCTGAGCCTCGGGCTCAGCGCCATCGTCGTCCTCCAGGGGGAGCTGTCCAGCAGCGGTCCCATTCGGGTCCTCGAGACGCTCGCGCTGGTGATCGTGGCCGCGGCCGCCCTTGGGGGCGGCATGATGGCGGTCGGCCTGCGGATGGCCGGCTGGAGCGAGCCGGAGTCGGAGGAGGACTTCGAGCGCGTGGTGCAGGAGTCCGAGCGCCTCGCGCAGCAGGGCACGTTCACCGAGCCGGACGAGTCCGAGTTCATGGACCTGGACCCGTACGACGACGCGGACTTCGAGGAGCTCGTCGCCGACGCCCTCGACGAGCTGCCGGACCTGCTCAAGCCGCTCATCGAGAACCACAACGTCGCCGTGATCATCAGCGACGGCGGGCGCCGCCGGGGCGCCTACGGGCTGTACCACGGGGACGGCGCGCTGCGCGACGACGTCCCGGACCGCATCGTCATCTACCGCGACACGCTGCGTCGCGACTTCGGACACGACCCGGACCTGCTGCGGGCCCAGGTCACCCAGACCGTCCGCCACGAGCTCGCCCACCACGTGGGCTTCGACGAGCTCGGGGTGGAGGGGCTGGGGTTGTAGGACGGCCCGGAGGCGGCGCGGGCACGGGCACGGGCACGGGTACGTGGCCTGCTCAGGTCGCGTTTTCCGCGACGTGGCTCTGCCACGTGCGCCCTCGTACCGTGGCGAGCAGGCGCTCGCGGGTGACGGCTCGCTCCTCGTCGAGATGGCTCGCGGTGATCCGGAACGTGAGGATTCCCGTCGCGGCCAGGTCGGCGTCGCGCGCACGGTCCTGGTCGAACGCGAGCAGGCGGGCATGGAAGCTGCGGCTGTCGGCCTCGATCGCGACGCCGGCGCTCCGGCACAGGAAGTCCGCGCGGTAGCGGCTGCCGCTGAGGCCGGTCAGCCACTGCTGCGGAACAGCCGCCTCCGGGAGGGACAAACCCGCGAGGATCTCCTCCGCGACGCGGTCCTCCAGCGGCGACTCGCTCGCGCTGCGGAGGAGGGAGAGGACGGGCGGAAGGCCGTGATGGCCGTCGAAGCGCGTCGTGAGCCCCTCGAAGGCAGCCGCCGGGAGCAGGCGCCGGTGGTGCAGCGTGGCGAGCACCTCGGTCAACTCGGCGGCCGTCACGGCCGTGGCGAGGTCGAGCAGGGTCCTGATCGGCGTCGTCACCCGCCAGCCACGGTACGTCGTGAGGTCCAGGGTGCGCGCGTGGTGGACCCGGATCATCCCGCCACTCGACGGCCCGCAGCCTCGGGGGACCGTGATGTGGTGCAGCCCGCCCAGGTCACCGTCCCAGGCCCCATACACGTCCGCCGCGGAGAAGAAGCTCAGCCCGCCGCGCGGACCGGCGAGCCAGCTGGCGGCACGGCGGCCGCCCTCGACCGTCATGACCGGTCCGACCTGCACGACACCCGGACCCAGCAGCGTGAGGCGCCCGTCGGCGATGCGCCGCGAGAGCTGGTGCTTGCTCATCCGCGCGCGCCGCACGTCGGTGCGGCCTGCGACCCCGCCGCGTGCGGTCGCGATGCGCGCCAGGGCTTCGTCGGCCGACTTCATCGCGACATCGTGCGGCGGCGGCGGGCGCCGGCGCAACCGCGCACCTGTCCTGCCGGTGCGTCGACTCCGTGACGCGGCTGCGCCGTCCAGAGGACGTGGCAGAGCGTGGTCGCGACTTTCGCGACACGCCCCTGCCACCTCCGGGACCGTTGCAAAACGCTACGCTGTGAGCGGGCCCCGTGGAGTGAGACCGCCGGGGTACTGCGAGACACCGCCCGCAAGGGCGTGGCTCGGAAACCCGCCCGTGGAGTGAGACCGCCGGGCGTCACCCATCCGAAAGGAACACTATGCCTGAAGCCGTGATCGTGGACGCCGTCCGCACCCCCATCGGCCGTGCCTTCAAGGGCTCGATGATCAGCCTGCGGCCCGACGAGACGCTCGCGTTCGTCGTGGACCAGTTGCTCGAGCGCAACCCGGGCGTCGACCCGACCAGCGTGGAGGAGCTCATCGCCGGCTGCGGCGCCCAGCAGGGCCTGCAGGCCAACAACATCGCCCGCCTGGCGGTGCTGTTGAGCAAGAACCTGACGGAGACGACGAACGGGTCGACGATCTCCCGCTACTGCGCGTCCGGCCTCGACGCCATCCGCATCGCCGCGAACAACATCGTGGCGGGCCAGGGCGACGTCTACCTCGCCGGCGGCGTGGAGTTCGTCTCCCGCTACAACGAGACCGCCGAGGCGGCCCACCCCGAGTACCAGAACGAGCACCTGCAGGGCAAGAACCCCGGCGAGTTCGACGCGTACATCGCGATGGGCATGACGGCCGAGAACGTCGCGGAGCGCTACGGCGTCAGCCGCGAGACGCAGGACAAGTACGCCGTCACCTCCCAGGAGCGCGCCGTCGCCGCCCAGGAGTCCGGCTTCTTCGACCGCGAGATCGTCCCGGTGACGCTCGCGGACGGCACGGTCGTCAGCAAGGACGACGGGCCGCGCGCCGGGACGACGTACGAGAAGCTCGCCGGCCTGAAGCCCGCCTTCAAGGAGGACGGCACGGTCACCGCCGGCAACGCCTGCCCGCTGAACGACGGCGCCGCGGCGTCGCTGATCATGAGCGCCGAGAAGGCGAAAGCGCTCGGGCTGAAGCCGCGTGCCCGCATCATCACGGCGGCCACCTGGGGGAACGAGCCCGAGTACATGGGCGTCGCGCCGATCGGGGCGATCAAGAAGGCCCTCGACCGCGCCGGCATGACCATCGGAGACGTCGATGTCTACGAGCTCAACGAGGCGTTCGCGGCGCAGGTCGTCCCGATCGCCGACGAGATCGGCTTCGACTACGCGAAGCTCAACCCGCACGGGGGCGCGATCGCCCTCGGGCACCCGTTCGGCATGACCGGCGTGCGCATCATGACGACGCTGCTGAACGACCTGGAGACCCTCGACGGCACGATCGGCCTGGAGACCATGTGCGTCGCGCAGGGCCAGGGCGAGGCGATGATCGTCGAGCGCCTGAAGTAGCCGGCTCGCCGGAGGCGCCGGCCCGGAGCCGGCGCCGGCCGGCGGCCCCGCCTGTGGGGGAGGACCGGGCGGGTGCCGTTGGCCACGGGCCGGCCCTCTCCGGGTTCAGGTGACGGGCGCGATCAGATCGCTGACGGCGGTGCGCAAATGTGCGGCGGCGACGGACAGCGGCGGGTCGAGGTCGCGGTCGGCCATCAGGCCGAAGCCGACGCCGCCGTCGTAGGAGATCACGCCGACGTTCAGCCCCTGGTTGGCCGGGTTCAGCGGGACGCACGGGTAGGCCTCGAGCATCTGCGAGCCGTTCATGTAGAACGTCGTCTGCGGCCCGGGGACGTTGCTGACCACGAGGTTGAACGCCCGCACGCCGCCCATGGCGCGGGCCAGCCCGGAGGAGACGAGCGGCGGGGCCCAGCCCGAGGCGGCGACCGCGAGGGCCCCCGCCCGCACCGCGGCCGAGTCCTTGATCTCCGCCATCGTCGCGGAGATCGCGCGGATCCGGTCCGCCGGGTCGGCGAGGTCCACCGGGAGGTCGACGAGCACGGTCGAGATCCGGTTGCCGCCCTCCTCGCCCGGCTTGCGCACGGAGACGGGGATGAGCGCCACCGGCGGTGAGGAGGGACGGACGCCCGCGTCCGCCAGGTAGAGCCGCAGCATCCCCGCCACCACGCTCAGGATCGCGTCGTTGATCGTCCCGCCGGCGGCCTTGGCCGCCGCCTTCACGTCCACGAGCCGCGCGCGGTGCAGCGCGTAGCGGCGATTGGGTCCGATCGGCTCGTTCAGGGGCAGCATGGGCGCCGCCGGCCGCGACCGCGCCAGCTCGGTCACCAGGTCCGTGGCGCGCAGCAGGTCACCGGCGAGCTTCAGCGGGGCGCGCGGGTCACGCGCCCGGTCGAGCGAGTCGAAGACGAGCTTGCGGGCCTGGAAGGCCGGTGCGAGCCCGAGCTTCGCCAGGTGGCGGCGGCGGTCGTACGCCTCCGGCTTCCAGGGCTCGTCCGGCGGCGGGATGTCGAGCGGCTCGGGCGTCGGGTCCAGCAGCACCGTCCCGATGTCGACCGCCGCCATCCCGTCCACCAGCGCGTGGTGCATCTTCGAGAGCAGCGCGACCCGGCCGTGGGGGAGGCCCTCGATCACCGTCAGCTCCCACAGCGGCCGCGAGCGGTCGAGCCGGCGGGACATCTCCGCCCCGACCACCCCCGCCAGCTGCTCGGCGGGGGAACTGCCGGAGGTCGGCCCG
>JAOPZU010000543.1 GCA_025963955.1 Solirubrobacterales bacterium | reverse complement strand
GCCCGCTCGCGGCGGCCGCTCAGCAGCGACGGGTCCACGCGCACCGGCCGGCGAAGGAGCGCCCCGGCGAGCGTCCGCTCCAGCAGCCCGCGGCGCGCCGGGCGGCGCAGCCACCCTCGTCGCCAGTTGTCCAGCTCGGCGGCGGGCAGCGTCCACGAGGTGGTGGACCCGAAGCGCACGTCGTCCGAGAGCAGCTCGCGCGTGAGGTCCCACGCCATCTCCGGCAGGGGCGGATAGCCCGTGAGGTCCAGCAGCAGCGCGTGCGCGAGCGCGCGCGGGGTGTCGCCCTCCCAGCCCCAGGCGACGCCGTCGATGAGGTAGGACTCACCTGCGGCAGGGCGGGCGTGCACGGATCGCCGCCCGTTGCGGGTCACCAGTCCGACGTAGGTCCCGGCGTCGTCCATGACTGCGGGTACGGACCGCGAGCCGGACGCGATCGATCGGAACCTCCTGTCGGCTCAAGGTGATGGCGCGCGCGTCGATTCTTCCGCATGGTGGAACTCGAACGCTCACCCGGTCCAGCGGACTCCTCGCTCGCCGTCGTGCCGCGGCCGGCGGATGAGGCGGCGCGCGTGGCCGCGCTCGACCGGCTGGGTGCGGTCGGCGCTCAGCCCGAGGCGGCGCTGGACGGCCTGGTCCGGCTGGCGGCGCGCGTGTGCTCCGCCGCCTCGGCGGAGATCAACCTCGTCGGCGCCGAGCAGCTGTGGTTCCGCGCCGCGCAGGGCCTCGGGACGCCGGGCGTCGCGGTGCCCCGCGAGCTCACCTTCTGCACCTGGACCGTCCTGGACCCCGACCGGCCGCTGCTGGTCGACGACGCCCTGGAGGACGAGCGCTTCAAGGCCAACCCGTTCGTCGCCGACGGCACGATCCGCTCCTACGCGGGCTTCCCGCTGATCTCCGAGGGCCACGCCATCGGCACGATGTGCGTTCACGACCCGGCGCCGAAGACCCTGAGCCCCGACCAGCTCGACGCGCTCTCGGTGCTGGCGACCGCCGCCCAGACGCAGGTCGGACTGCGCCGCCACGTCGAGGCGCTGAGCGCGATGGCGCGCACGGATGCGCTCACGGGCGCCGCGAACCGCCGCGCGATCGACGAGGCGCTGGACCGCGAGCTGAGCCGCTCGGCACGCTCCGGCACGCCGATGGCGCTCGTCATGCTGGACATGGACCGCTTCAAGTCGTTCAACGACGAGTTCGGTCATCCCGCCGGGGACCTGCTGCTGCAGCGGACGGCGGCCGCCTGGAAACGCGAGCTGCGCGCCGGTGACCTGCTCGGGCGCTGGGGTGGGGAGGAGTTCTGCGTGCTGCTGGCCGATTGCCGGCCCGAGGCGGCGGCCGCCGTCGCCGAGCGTGTGCGCGCGGCCGTTCCGGACGGGCGGAGCTGCTCCGCGGGTGTCGCCTCGTGGAACGGGCACGAAAGCATCGCGGAACTCGTCCTGCGAACCGACCGCGCGCTCTACGAGGCCAAGCACGCCGGCCGCGACCGGACCGTGCTGGCGCCGCTGAGCGCCGGCGCCGCCTGAGCTCCCCGCGCGGTCTCACGCGAAGCGCGGGGTGCGATCGGTGCGACCCAGCCGGCCGGCGATCGGCTGCGTGAACGTCCTCGCGAGCCGGGCGTACGCAGCGTCGTCCGGGTGGAAGCGGTCCTCGGCGACCTCGCCGGGCGCGAAGCTCAGCGGCACGTCCACCACCTGCGGGTGCTGCGCGACGTGCTCCGCCACGACGCCGAGGCGTCCGCGGCCGGGCGTCGTCGCCACGAGCGCGCCCGCGGGCAGCCGGTCGAGCAGCTCCTCGTAGCGCTCCACGAGTCGGCGCCGCAGCGCGCGCCGCAGCAGGTCGTTGCTGCCGACGAGCACGCTCGTCACCGCCGGCGTCTGGGCGCAGGCCGCCAGGGCCGGCAGTTGACGCTCCAGGACGTCCGCCACGCGCGCGCCGCTGAAGGACAGGTTGAGCACGCGCACCGGGAGCCCGCGGTCGGCGAGCGCCACCTGCACGCGCGGCACCCACCCGCACTCCACGGAGGAGGCGCCGATCCCCTGCGACATCGAGTCGCCGAGGACGACCCAGAGCGGCCCGGACCGCTCGAGGGCCTCGAGGTTGCGCTCTCGCCACCAGGCGGCGTAGCGCGGGGTCTGGGCCGCGACGCGACCGACGCCCGGCAGCGCCCGTCGTAGGCCCCGGCTCACGACCGTCGGCGGGCGGTGGTTGCGGTTGTCGTAGTCGAAGGACGGCGCCATCACCCGGTATTCGCACGGGGCGCCCGAGCGGATGGCCGCCGTGCGCTCAGCCGCGGTGCGCGGCGAGCGCCTGCCGGTGCGCCTCGGCGCCGGGCGGCTCCGGGAAGCGCCGGTCCAGCTCGGCGAGCGTGCGGCTCGTGTCGCCGGAGAGGATCGTCCCGTCCTCGAGCACGACGACCGGGATGGATGGGTCCCCGCCCGTCAGCTCGGCGAGCGCGTGACGGTCCTGCGGCCGCGCGGGCACCGGCCGGCAGACGAACGGCAGGTCGAGCTCGTTCAGGCGCTCGCGCACGTCGGAGGAATAAGGGCACCACTCGGCTTGATGAACCTCGATCATCCCCCGGTCCTGCCCGGAACGCGCGCCGCTCGCACCTGCCGCGACGCGGCGCACCCGGTGTGGCCAGGGGCGCCGCTCAGGGCCGGTTCCGCCCGTAGGCGTCGTGCGCGTCGACCCACTCCTCCGCGACGATCGCCGAGCCGAGGGACAGCTCGCCGCAGAGCACCGTCGCCGCCACGATCTCGGCGAACTTCAGGACCTTGCCGGAGCCGTAGCAATCCAGCAGCTCCAGGCACTCGCGCTGCGTCGCCAGTCCCGTCCCGCCGCCGTAGGTGGCCACGATCAGGGCCGGGATCGTGATGGAGAAGTAGTAGTCGCCGTTCGGCCGCAGCTCGGCGTAGACGTAGGCCGCGGAGGACTCGGCCACGTTCGCCGCGTCCTGCCCGGTGGCGATGAACATGGCCGTGATGCCGTTGGCCGAGTGCGCGCCGTTGTTGTTGACGCCGGACATGAAGCCGCCGAGGTTCGACACCTGCCGCGCGCGGTACATCAGGGCGCTGTCCGAGCGCATCATCCGGTTCAGCAGCTCGTTCGGGATCGTCGCCTCCGCGATGACGCGCTTGCCGCGCGTGCGCAGCATGTTGATCTGCGAGCTCTTCTTGTCCGTCGCGAAG
>JAOPZU010000508.1 GCA_025963955.1 Solirubrobacterales bacterium | reverse complement strand
GAGCAGACCCGGCACGTACCCCGAGCCCATCGAGTGCCCGACGAGCACCAGCGGCGCCGCGCGCTGGTCCTCGAACGCGGCGAGGGCCTCCAGCGCCGGCCGGACCCGCGCCGCGTACGTCGCCGCGGGGTCGTGCAGCGGCAGCGTGGGGGCGAGCACCGCGTGCCCGCGGGCGATCAGCTCGTCGGCCACCGTGCGCCAGCAGGAGCCGTCGTGCCACGCACCGTGCAGGAGGCAGAACCGGGCCATGGGCGCACCATAGGCCGCAACGTGCGGGCGGGACGGGCAGGCGGCGGGCAGGACGGCCGACCCGTCTGCTTCCATGCCGCGTTCATGTCTCAGGTCGATCAACTGCAGAACGCCGAGGAGGCCGTCGAGCAGACGCGCCAGGAGGCCGACCGCCAGGCACGCGAGGAGCGGGCGGGCGAGCTGCGCCGTCCGCCGATGAACGACACCGGCAGCAAGGCGCACTCCGTGGTGCTCGCCCCGCTCGGGCAGGTGCGGACGATGGTCAACATGCGCGTGGGCGCGCTGCCCGAGCTGCACGAGCTGGCGCTGTCCATCAAGGAGACGGGCGTGCTGCATCCGCCGCTCGTGCGGGCGACTGGTGACGAGGCGCAGCCCTACGAGCTGCTCGCCGGCCGGCGCCGCTACGGCGCGATGCAGCTGCTCGACGAGGCGGAGGGCGTCCGCGAGGACTGGCGCTTCATGCTCGTCGACGGCATCTCCCGGCGCGAGGCGCTGACGATGCAGTTCGCGGAGAACTTCCACCAGAGCAAGCCGGAGCCCGTCCAGTTCGCCCGCGCCGCCCGGGCGATCATGTCCGAGGACGAGGACCTCAGCGCCGCGGACGTCTCGCGCCTGGTCGGGGCGCCGGTGTCCTGGACGCGCAAGGCGCTGCGGCTGCTCGACCTGCCCGAGTCGATCGTGGAACGCGTTGAGCGCGGCGACCTGTCCTTCACCGTGGCGGACATCGTCCGGCGCGGCATCGCCCGGGGCGACGTCAGCGAGGAGCAGGCGCAGGACCTGGTCGAGCAGGCCGCGGAGGGGGAGATCACCAACAGCCTGCTGAAGAAGGGCGTGGGCTACCAGCCGCCGAAGCCGAAGAACTACGACGAGCTCTCCCGCCAGCTGGACGAGCAGCGCTGGGCGGCGGAGGACCGCAAGGGCGAGGCCCGCACCGAGGGCGCCGAGCAGCGCGACTGGGAGTCCGCGAAGGGCCTGGGATCCGTGAGCGGCGGCGCCGCGACGGCCGCGGGCGACCCGCGCGGGCCGCTGCTGACGGACGGCCCCGCGCCGGGCGGCAACGTTCCCGCCGACCTCACCGCGGAGGACGTGGACGCCTACGTCCTCGGCCTGATGCTGGCGATCGTCATCCCGGGGGCGCAGCGCAGCGCCATGGGCATCGCCTCGGAGGAGGACGCGCAGGCCTACGCCTTCTCGCTGCGACCGGAGGAGCGCCTCGGCGTCCTGCGGAGCCTCGGCGCCCAGCTGCTCGCGGACGCGACCGTTCCGCCGAAGGCCCTGCGCAGCCGGCTCTGAACCGCCACGCTCACCAGGGCAGCGGGCCCTCACGGCTGGTGTAGGTGCCCGTGGGTCCGTCCGGACCGACGAGCGCCATCGCGACGGCGGCGTCCGTTCCCTCCTCGACCGTCTGGTGACCGCTGTTCCCGTTCAGGTCGGTGGCGGTGTAGCCCGGGTCGACGACGTTGACGCGCATGTCCGGGTACTGCTTCGCGTACTGGACGGTGAGCATGTTCAGCGCGGCCTTCGAGGACTGGTAGGCCAGCCCGACGACGCCGAACTCGATCGTGTCCGGGTCGGTGCACACGCCCATCGACCCGAGCCCGCTGGAGACGTTGACGACCACGGGCGCGGGAGAGCGCTGCAGCAGTGGGACGAAGGCTTGCATGACCCGCACGACTCCGAGCACGTTCGTGGCGTGAACCGCGGCCACGTCCTCGACGGTCGTGTCCGGGACCGGGACGCCGTAGCGGCCGATGATGCCGGCGTTGTTCACGAGCACGTCGAGGCCGCCTGCCTCCGTGAGCGTCCGCGCCGCCGCTTCGACCGACGCGTCGTCCGTCACGTCGAGCGCCACGAAGCGCGCGCCCAGCTCGTCCGCGGCGGCCCGCCCGCGCTCGGGGTCGCGCGCTCCGATCCAGACGTCGTGGCCTTCGGCGAGCAGCCGCCGTGCGGTCTCCTTCCCCAGGCCCTTGTTCGCTCCGGTGATCAATGTCGTGGTCATCGGTCCATCGTGTGCCCGGAGGACCCGCAAGGCAAGAGGACGGATCCGGCGCTTCAGCGCCCGGGCGGATCAACCCGGGCGAGGTGGACCTCGCCGGCGTCGAGTGCCGTGCGTCCGCCCCCGTCGAGCTCCACCACGAGCCGTCCCGCCCCGTCGACGCCCGCGGCCGTCCCGTGCCCGCCGGTCCAGCTGACCGCGCGGCCCCGGAGGACGTCGCGGGCGCGCCAGGCGTCGAGCAGGTCGCCGCTCGTCAGCGCCAGCGCGTGCTCGAGGTGGCCCAGGAGCGTCTGCAGCACGGCCTCGCGCTGCGCCGGGGCGAGGCCCAGCGTGGCGGCGGTGCCGTGCAGCTCGGGCGGCAGGTCCTCCACGCGCAGGGCGACGTTCACGCCGATGCCCAGGACCGCCCAGTCCTCCTGCGGCCGGCCCTCCGCCAGGATCCCGGCCACCTTGCGGCCGTCCAGCTGCACGTCGTTCGGCCACTTGATGCCGACGGCCGCCCGGGGTGCCAGCTCCGCGGCGGTCTGCGCGACGGCGACCGCGGCGTGCAGCGGCAGCAGCGGCGGCGGATCCCGCAGGATCACCGACAGCAGCAGGGCGTGACCAGGCGGGGCGGACCAGACGCGGCCCTGCCGCCCGCGCCCGGCGGTCTGCGCGTCGGCGGTGACGAGCGTCCCGTGGACGGCGCCGGCCGCGGCCAGCGTCCGCGCGTGGTCGTTCGTCGAGCCGGTCTCCTGCAGGTGCAGGCGCGGGTGCCCGAGCCGGCCGCTCACGCGGGGTGGATGGCCAGCTCGTCGTCGAGGTCGACGTTCAGCGCGTCGCGCGCGGAGCCGCGGTTGACCGCGATCGCGAGCGTCCGGTAGGCGTCCTCGTAGAGCAGCAGCTCGCCGGCGCGCACGTCGGAGAAGGTGACGGCGTAGTGCGCGGTGAGGCCGTTGATGGTGACCGGGCGCCCGAGGCGCAGGCCGGTGTCCGTCAGCTCCTGGTGCTCGACGTCGAGCGTGATGTTGCCG
>JAOPZU010000501.1 GCA_025963955.1 Solirubrobacterales bacterium | reverse complement strand
CCTGGCTCGTGACCCCGTCGATGGCCGACGAGGGCGACGCGACGACGTCCGCCGCGTGCGCCGACCCCGCGTGGCCGGCGCTGGTCGAGGCCGTCGAGGCGCTGCGCCTGCTGCAACGGGCCGACGGCGCGCTGGACCGCCCCGCCCCGATCGCCGAGGCCGGCGCGGCCCCGCCGTCGGCCGTCGACAGCTCGACCCACGCGGCGCTCGCGGAGCAGGCGACCGGGCACGTCGGCGCGATCATCGTCGCCGTCCAGTCCCTCGCCCCGCACCTTCCCCACCAGGACGCGTACCTGCGGGCCGTGGTCGCCGACCTGGACCGTTGGGCCGACGAGGGCTTCGGCGTGCCGGACTTCGGGCTCTCGCTCGAGGCGTTCCGGCCCGACCTGGACCGCCGCGACGCTGCCGAGCACCTGGTCCTCTTCCCGATGTACAAGCAGAACGGGTCGCGCGACACCGCGTTCGAGGCGCTGCTGGTGCGGGTGCCGTGGCCGGAGTGGCTCGCCCACCTGGAGCGCGAGCGCTACGACAACGAGAAGTTCGTCCCGGTCACGTTCGTCGATCACACGTCGGGCTACGACTCCGAGTGCGCGGTGCTCTTCCCCGAGACGGTCTCCGTCGCCGAGCGGGCCGCCAACCACTTCGGCGGGATCTTCTGCGACCGCGAGGCCGAGCGCTTCCGTCGCACCGTCACCGCCGCCGCGGGCATCCTGCGCCTGGACCTTCCGCCGGACGTCGCGGCGCTCTGCACCTCGCAGCGCGCGGCGCAGGACGCATACCTGCTCTGGGACCTCGTCCACGACCGAGCCCACAGCCACGGCGACCTGCCGTTCGACCCGTTCATGATCCGCCAGCGGATGCCGTTCTGGATGTACGCGCTGGAGGAGCTGCGATGCGACCTCACCGCGTTCGGCGAGGCCGTGCTGCTCGAGCAGGCCGGGGTCGCCGTCGCCCGCGATGCCCAACGCGCGATCCTGCTGGACCGCCTCTTCCGCTTCCCGGTGTCCGGCACCCGGGTCCGCAACTACGACGGCCTGGGCGGCCAGCTGCTGTTCTCCTACCTGCACCGCACCGGGCGCCTGCACTGGACCGACAATCGCCTGGCGATCGACTGGGCCACCGTCGCCGAGGGCGTCCTGGAGCTGCGCACCCTGGTGGAGGACCTCTACCGCGAGGGCATCGATCGCACGAAGCTCGGGCACTGGCGCGCGGCCCACGCGCTCGTCGCCACCTACGTGCCGCCGGCCGCCGGCTCGGTCTGGGCGTCGCAGCCGCTGGCGGAGGTCGAGGACCCGCGCGTGCACGTGAACGAGGTCCTGGACGACGAGTTCCCGCTCTCGATCTTCTACACGTCGCTGCGCCTGAAGATGGCGCCCGCGCTGGAGCGGCCGGCCCGTGCTGCGACGATCGCCGCATGAAGGGCTTCGCCTCCGACAACTACGCCGGGATCCACCCGGAGGTGCTCGCAGCGATCGCCGAGGCGAACGTCGACCACGCCGTCGCCTACGGGGAGGACCCGTGGACGGCGCGCGCCGAGGGCCTGCTGCGCGACCACTTCGGGCCGTCCGCCCGTTCGTGGCTCGTCTTCAACGGGACGGGCGCGAACGTCCTGGCGTTCCGGGCGCTCTGTCGGCCGTGGCAGGGCGTGATCTGTGCCGAGACCGCGCACGTCAACGTCGACGAGGGCGGGGCCCCCGAGGCGATCGGCGGGACGAAGCTCCTGACCCTGCCCACCCCCGACGGCAAGCTGACGCCGGAGCTCGTCGGCCGCCACCTGCTCGGCGGCGGCGACGAGCACGCCGTGCAGCCGCGCGTCGTCTCCGTCACCCAGAGCACGGAGCTCGGCACCCGGTACGAGCCCGACGAGCTGCGGGCGCTCGCGGACCACGCCCACGCCAACGGCCTGCTGCTGCACGTCGACGGCTCGCGGCTCGCCAACGCCGCAGCCGGGCTGGGGGTGTCGCTCGCGGCGACCACGACCGACGTCGGCGTGGACGCGGTCTCCTTCGGCGGGACGAAGAACGGCCTGCTCGGTGGCGAGGCGCTCGTGCTGCTGACCGACGACATCGGCGAGGGCCTCACCTACCTGCGCAAGCAGACGCTGCAGCTCGCGTCGAAGGGCCGCTTCCTCGCCGCGCAGTTCATAGCGCTGCTCGAGGGCGATCTGTGGCGGACGAGCGCCGCGCACGCCAACGCCATGGCGAGCCGGCTGGCGGCGGAGGTGCGGGACGTCCCCGGCGTCACGATCACCCAGCGCGTCCAGGCCAACGCGGTCTTCGCGATGCTGCCCGAGGGCGTCGCCGACCGCCTGCGCGAGGTCGTCCGCTTCTACACCTGGGACGAGTCCACGGGAGAGGTGCGCTGGATGTGCTCGTGGGACACCACCGAGGCCGAGGTCGACGCCTTCGCGGCGGCGGTGGCGGACGCCTGCGCGGCGCGCGTGGCCGCGGACTGAGCTCCACGGACGAGCCCGCCGGCCTCCGGCGCTAGCGTCTCCCGCATGCCCTCCGACGCCCAGCCCGTCCGCATCGCGCTCTCCCGCCGGGGCTACCCGGGGCTCGAGGACGCCCCGCGGCCCGACGGCGCCGAGCTCGTGCAGCCCGACGAGGGCGCCTCCCCCGACGCCGCCGGCCTGATCGAGCTCGCCGCGGACGTCGACGCCGTGGTGATCTCGACGCCCGACCGGGTCGGGGCGGACTTCTTCGCCGCCAACCCGCGGGTGAAGGTCGTCGCGCTCGTGGCCGTCGGCTTCGACAACGTCGACCTCGACGCCGCGCGGGAGCACGGCGTCGTCGTCACCCACACGCCGGGCGTCCTGGCCGACGCGACCGCGGACCTCGCGTTCTCGCTGATCCTCATGGCCCGCCGGCGCCTCGTCCCGGCGGTCGACGCGGTGCGGGCCGGCGAGTGGGGCGCCTTCGACCCGCAGGGGTACCTCGGCCTCGACGTGGCCGGCGCGACGCTCGGGATCGTCGGCTACGGCGACATCGGCTCGGCCGTCGGCCGCCGCGGCACCGGCTTCGGGATGACCGTCCTGCAGCACAGCCGGAGCCCCAGGCCGGAGGACGGCGTCGCCGAGGCCGTCGGTCTGGACGAGCTGCTGGAGCGCTCCGACGTCGTCTCGCTGAACGTCCCGAGGACCCCGGAGACCGCGGGCCTGATCGGCGCCCGCGAGCTCGACCTGCTCGGGCCGGAAGGGACGCTGGTGTCGACCGCGCGCGGAGGCGTCGTGGACGAGGACGCCCTGCTGGCCGCGCTGCGCGAGGGCCGCCTGCACTCCGCCGGCCTCGACGTCTTCGCCGGCGAGCCGATCACGGACCCGGCCGACCCGCTGCTCCACGAGCCGCGCCTGGTCTGCCTGCCCCACATCGGCTCCGCGACCGAGGAGACCCGCGCGGCGATGACCGGCATGGCGCTGCGCAACATCACGGCGGTCCTCGCGGGCGAGACCGCGCCCAACGTCGTGCCGCCGCTGCGGGGGTAGACGGCGCGCCGGGCCGGCGGGTGCGTTGGGACGGAGTGTGCGTCGACGGCGGGTGCGTCGGGACGGCGGCGCTCCGCTCCGGGCCGGAGGGTGCGTGAGTCCCT
>JAOPZU010000497.1 GCA_025963955.1 Solirubrobacterales bacterium | reverse complement strand
TCAACGGCATGCTCGTCGCGCACCGCTTCGGGCTCGACTTCCGCCCCGTCGCGGCCTCGATCGTGTGGACCACGACGATCATGACGCTCGGGGTCCTCGTGGTCACGGCGGTGGGCTGATGCGGGCCCTCGTCCAGCGCGTCACCTGGGCGTCGGTGCGCGTCGGCGGCGAGGAGGTCTCGGCGATCGGGCCGGGTGCGCTCGTCCTGCTGGGGGTCGCCCGCACCGACGACGAGGACGTCTGCGACCGCGTCGCCGACAAGGTCGCCGCGTTGCGGATCTTCGCCGACGAGGACGGCCGGATGGCCGAGCCGCTCGGCGACCGCGAGGTGCTCTGCGTCAGCCAGTTCACCCTCTACGGCGACGTCCGCAAGGGCACCCGGCCGTCGTGGTCCCGGGCGGCCCCGGGCGATCTCGCGGAGCCGCTCTACGAGCGGTTCTGCCTGCGGCTGGACGCTCGTCGGGGCGTCTTCGGGGCCGACATGCGGGTCCGCAGCGAGAACGACGGACCGGTCACGGTGCTCGTGGAACGCGACGCTCCGGCCACCTGAGCGACCGCTTTCTCGACAGTCCGTCCGGCGGAAGACGGGCACCGTGGCGCGTCGCCGCAACCCGTTGTCCGGCTGGCCAACGGGCGGCGAGGGGCGTTGTCCGCAACTTCCCCCCGACCGGCGGGAGTTGTGTCAATGTGGGCAACATCGCAGGACCGTCCCGCGCGCAGCTCGCTGCCCGCCGGACGCACATATTCGTCGTCAGTTTCTCCCCCGGAAACCACGCCACGTGAGCACATCCATAGCGGCCGACCCCGGCCCAGAGATCTCTGTCGTCCCCGAGGGCGACAGCACCATCGCCCGTTCGCAGCGCCAGCTGCTGTGGGCCAGGCTCAAGCGCGACAAGGTCGCGCTCGTCAGCCTCGTCGTGCTGGTGCTGCTGATCATCGCCGCGATCGCCGCGCCGCTGATCGTCGACGTCCTCGGGTTGCCTGGTCCAAACGTTCAGGACGGCGCGGCGCTGGACTCGTTCGGGCAGGCCACCGGGCCGGCGGGCGTGCATCCGCTCGGGGTCGACGGTCTCGGTCGCGACATCGCCAGCCGCGTCATCTACGGTGCCCGCGTCTCGCTGGAGGTCGCCTTCATCTCGACCGCGATCTCGGTCGTCCTCGGCACGCTGCTCGGACTGCTCGCCGGCTACTTCCGCGGCTGGGTCGACGCCGCGATCTCGCGTTTCACCGACGTCCTCCTCAGCTTCCCGATCCTCATGCTCGGGATCGGCCTCGCCTCGGCCTGCGCGATCGGCAAGGGCTGCTTCGGCGGCGCGCTGAAGCCGGGGATCCCCGTGGTGATCCTGATCATCGCCGTCTCCGGCCTCCCGGTCATCACGCGCATCGTCCGCGGCCAGGCGCTCTCGCTCCGCGAGAAGGAGTTCGTCGAGGCCGCGCGCGCCGTGGGCGCCGGACACCGGCGGATCATGCTCTGGCACCTGCTGCCGAACCTGATCGCCCCGATCGTCGTCTACACGACCGTCCTGGTGCCGCAGAACATCCTCTTCGAGGCGTCGCTCTCGTTCCTCGGCGTGGGCGTCCAGCCGCCGACGGCCAGCTGGGGCCAGATGCTCGGCGACGCCGCCTCGGACCCCACCCAGTGGTGGTACATGCTCTTTCCCGGTCTCGCACTGCTGATCACCGTCCTCGCGTTCAACCTGCTCGGGGACGGGCTGCAGGACGCGCTGAATCCGCGCAAGCGGAAATAACCCTTCGCGTCTCCTCGCCGCGACGTCCCTCCACCCAAGGACACCACCCATGTCGAACACACCCAGAAGACGAGCCCTCGTCCTCGGCCTCGCCGGGGCCCTGACCCTCGGAGTCACCGCCTGCGGCTCCTCGGGCTCCGAGAACTCCTCCGCCAGCGGATCCGGGTCCTCAGGCGGCGCGACCGACGCGATCGCCCAGGTCAAGGCCGGCAAGTTCTACAACGGCGTCCCAGCCGACGGACAGAAGAAGGGCGGGACCCTCAAGGTCCTGCAGTCCGAGAACTTCGAGCACGTCGATCCGGGAGCCATGTACTTCCAGATCGACTACATGCTCGGGACGATCGTCCACCGTCAGCTCTACACCTACAAGCCGAACGACCCCACGACGGCCGTCCCCGACATCGCCGCCGCGGCGCCGGTCATCTCGAAGGACGAGAAGACGGTCACGGTCAAGCTGCGGCCGAACGTCATGTTCAGCCCGCCCGTCAACCGCGCGGTCACCTCCGCCGACGTGAAGTACGCGTTCGAGCGCGGCCTCAAGCCGTCGGTCGCCAACGGCTACGAGGGTGCGTACTTCAACTCCGTCAAGGGGCTCACGGCCTCCAAGGGCGGGAACATCCCGGGCATCGAGACGCCGGACAAGACGACGATCGTCTTCAAGCTGACGAAGCCCGACGGCGCCACGCTCGCCCGCGCGCTCGCGCTGCCGCTGACCTCCCCGGTCCCCGAGTCCTACGCGAAGGGCTTCGACGCGAAGACCCCGTCGACGTACGACCAGGATCCGACCAAGCAGGCCTTCACCGGGCCGTACATGATCAAGAGCTACCAGTCCGGCCGCTCGGTCCAGCTGGTGCGCAACCCGAACTGGGACGGGGCCGCCTCCGGCGATCCGCGTCCCGCCTACCTGGATCAGATCGACTGGTCCGTCGGTGGCGACTCGAACGTCATCGGGCGCCAGGTCGCGTCGGGCACCAACGTCCTGCAGACGGACACCGTCCCGCCGGCGATCCTCAAGCAGTTCGCGACGAAGACGCCGCAGCAGCTGACGTTCACCGCGCTGGGCAACCGCTACGTCGCGCTGAACACGCAGAAGAAGCCGTTCAGCGACCTCAACGTCCGCAAGGCCGTCGCCGCGGTGCTCGACCGCACGGCGATGCGTCAGACGCGCGGCGGCCCGCTCACGGGCGTCACCGCGACCCACTTCCTCTACCCGGGCGGTCCGGGATTCGAGCAGGCGGGCGGCGTGGACGGCACCGGAGCCGACTTCCTCAAGAACCCCTCCGGCGACCTCGCCGTCGCGGAGAAGTACATGAAGGCGGCCGGCTACTCCAGCGGCAAGTACACGGGCCCGGCACTGACCGTCGTGGCGAGCTCCGAGCAGCCCGCCCGCAACACCTCGCTGGTGGTGCAGAACAGCCTCGAGAAGCTGGGCTTCAAGGTGAACCTCCGCAGCGTCGGCCACTCGACGATGTACTCGAAGTTCTGCAACGTCCCGCAGGCGATGAAGAGCGTCGACGTCTGCCCCAGCTACGGCTGGCTCCCGGACTTCTCCGACGCGCAGCCGATGCTGGATCCGACGTTCAACGGCGAGAACATCGTGCCGACGAACAACAGCAACCCGTCGCTGTTCGACGACAAGGCGATCAACGCCCAGCTCGACAAGGCGTCCGAGCTCGTCGACCAGAACCAGCGCAACGCGGCGTTCGGTGCCGCCGACAAGGCGATCACCGGGCAGGTCCCGGCCGTCCCGTGGCTCTGGGACACGCTCGCCGCGATCCAGGGCAAGAACGTCCACGGCGTGAGCGCGCAGTGGAACTCCGCCTGGGATCTGTCCTACACCTCCCTGGACACCCCCTGATCCAC
>JAOPZU010000487.1 GCA_025963955.1 Solirubrobacterales bacterium | reverse complement strand
GGCGCTTACTTCTACCTCGACTCGTTCGACGAAGGGGTCAACGAGTTCGGTCCGTGCCCGTGGACCGTCCGCACCCTAGAGACCACCGAGACGGGTGACACGACCGCTGATGTCATCGCCCGTCACTTGCTGCCCGCTGTTGGGGACCGGTGTTGGGTGACGTTCACCGGGGACGCTGACGGGGTCGGCGACAACCCCGTGATCCTCATGTGGTGGCCGCTCGGCCGCGGCTTCCAGGACACGCGCGTATGAGCGTCCCGCACATGCGCTGGCCCGTCCGGTTCGCCAACGGCAAAGCCCTCACCGTCGAGCAGGACAGCCCACAGGATCAGGCGCAGCGCGCCCTGCTCGTCCTCTCGTATCCGCTCGGTGGATGCGTCGACCTGCCCGGCTTCGGGACCGCGGACACGACGTTCGGCCAGTCCGGGGCGGACCTCAACGAGTTCGCGATCGCCGTGAACCTGTGGGAGCCAGACATCCCCGCCAGCGTCGTCAGGACGGTCATCGACCGGGACGGCACAGACCACATCGACGTCAACGTTGGAGGCGGCTAACCCATGCCCGAATATGTTCCGCTTCCGCAAGCAGAGAACGTCCCGTCACCGGACGATCTTCAGCAGCTCGCGTTCGCCTACATGGCCGATCGTGTCCCCGGCTGGGTGCCGACGGAGGGCATGCCCGAGGCGCGGCTCATCGAGGCTGTAGCGCTGATGGCCTACGAGGTCGCGGTCCTGACGGGGGCGGTGCCGTCCGCGATCTTCCGCTACTTCGGCCGCAGCATCCTCGAGCTCCCATCGATCGACCCGTCCTCAGCGTCGGTCGACGGCGTCGTGACGATGAAGGACAACGCCGGCTACACGCTGCCCGCCGGAACTATCTTTGGGCTCCGTCGCACCGGCGACCAGTTGTACGCGTTCAGGGTCGCGCAGGACGTCATCGTGCCGCCCGGCTCAACCACCGGACCGGTGACCCTGGTCGCGGTCCTGACGGGCCTCGATACATCGGGACTCACGGGCCCGGTCGAGTTCATCGACGCGGTGTCCTATGTCGCACGGACCGTGACGGCCGGGGTGGAGTACGCGTCGATCAGCCTGAACAGCGTCACGACCTCGGGCGTCGACGGCGAATCTGACGCGGACTA
Organism: Solirubrobacterales bacterium; assembly: GCA_025963955.1. Lineage (GTDB taxonomy): Bacteria > Actinomycetota > Thermoleophilia > Solirubrobacterales > Solirubrobacteraceae > Paraconexibacter. Next base: position 4,401 of record JAOPZU010000487.1, on the reverse strand, counting down.
TCAGGACCGGCTGCGCACCGAGCTCACGACGCTCGCGCCGCGCCTGATCCTGCCGGCTGATGCCGAGATCTTTGCGCGGCGAATCCCAGGGGTTGCCCGGGCGGTCGCGCTCGACGGCCTGAACCCTGATGACGGATCGACGAACAACGCCCGGTACCTCACCGTCGCGGTCGTGGACGCGGCGGGGGAGGCAGTGTCCTCGCTGGTCAAGGCAGCGGTCGACGCCGACCTACAGGCGAGGCGCGAGGCGACGTTCATCGTCCGAGTGATCGACCCGACGTACACGACGCTCGACGTTCGCTTTACGGCGGTGACGTTCCAGGGCTTCGACCCGGTGACGGTGCAGGCGGCGGCAGTCGCGGCGGTGCAGAGCTACCTGTCGCCTGCGACGTGGGGACAGACGCCCTACGGGCAGCAGCAGGACTGGAAGCAGCAAACGAGCGTCCGGTACTGGGAACTGATCGCGGTCCTGAACTCGGTCGCCGGCCTGAACTACGTCACAAGCCTCACGGTCGGCAAGCGGCAGATGGTGACCGCGTCCGCATCCACGGATGTGTTCACCGCGACCGGCCACGGCTTCGTCGTTGATGAGCCGGTGACGTTCGCCGGGATCACGGGCGGCGCCCCGATCGTTGCGGGCACTACCTACTACGCCCGGACAATCACCACGAACACGTTCCAGATCGCTGCGACGCCTGGCGGCGCAGCAATTGACATCACCACGAACCTGACGGCCGGGACGGTTACGGGCTACACGTCCAACACCGATATCCCGCTGGCGGGGTACGCCCCCCTTCCGCGCTCTGGGTCGGTCAGCGGCACGGTGACCGCCCCGTGAGCCTGCCACCGCTTACCCCGTTCGCTAGCGAGCTGTACTACCAGCGAACCGCGCCGCTCGCCTACCAGGACGCGACGAACGACTACGCGTGGGCGGTGCTGTGCGCCGCGTTGGCGACGATGTTCGACCCGTACGAGTTCGTGCGGGACTCGCCGGCGGGACCCGGCTACTCGTCGCTGCTTGACCTGGATCGGGCCCCTGCCGGCGCGTTGGGCTGGCTTGCGATGTTCGCCGGGGTTCGGACGATCCCGTCGCTGACCGATGCGCAGCAGCGTGCCCGCATCGACGCGACCGACGGGTTCCAGCGCGGAACGCCAGCGGCAATCATCGCCGCCGCCCAGTCCCACCTGACCGGCACCCGCAGGGTGTCGCTGTTCGAGCGGGACGGGGGTGACCCTTACGCGCTGAGGGTCGTGACCTATGCGGCCGAGACGCCGTCTCCGGCGCAAACGGTGGCGGACATCGTCGCCGCCAAACCCGTCGGCTTGATGCTGACGGTGCAGGTGCTTGTCGGCTGGATCATCAGCGAAATGGAGACGTTCTACATGGGCTCAACGATCGCTTCTGGCCCTGAAGCGGGTTACGCGTCGATTGCCGCGTTCGAGAGCCGGGTGTCCTGATGCCCGGTTCCGCTACCGCCCGGTTCGGGTTGATCAAGCCGCTTGCCGCCGACCCGGTGCAGCAGCTCCGAACGTCGATCGGGAACGTGCAGGACATGGTCGAGGCGCTGGGTGCGCAGTGCGCCCAAGGGCCGACGAGCTCGCGGCCTGTGTCGACGGCGGGAACTCCGGGGATCACGGGGCGGTTCTATTACCACTCGTCAGGTGCCAGCGCTGGGAACCTCGATTACGACTACGGCACCGGTTGGATCACGGTCAACCCGACGCAGACCGTCGACGGACCCGCTGGCACCGGCACCCTCCGCACCCTCGGTACGGGGGCGCAGCAGGCGGCCGCAGGCAACGACGCGCGCCTGTCGGACCAGCGCACCCCGCTGGATGACTCCGTCACCGCGGCGAAGGTCAACACTACGCTCAAGCCGTCGACCGGGGCTTCCTCGACCACGGAAGCACTGCGTGCGCTTGGCACCGTGGCGGGCACCGCCGCTGCCGGCAACGACACGCGCATCACCAACGCGCTCGCGAAGACGCTGGTGGACGCCAAGGGCGACCTCATCGTCGCAAGTGCCGACGACACCCCCGCCCGGCTCGCGGTAGGCACCGCAGACGGGCAAGTCCTGACGGTCGACGCCGCGTCCGCCCTGGGCGTGAAGTGGGCCGCCGGCTTCGACGCGACAGCCCTCTTCCCGACGATGACGTTGACGAACCGCGGCTCGACGACGACGGAGACGATCGTCGCGCAGGGAACGCTGCCCGCCGCGAGCCTCGCCCTCGGGCGCGCGTTCCTCATCACTCTGGGCGGTATCACGGGCAACAGCCAAGAAGTTCTACGGGTGCGCGTCGGGACCGCTGGCACGACCGCCGACACGGTCTACTCCGTGATCAACTCCTCAAGCGCCGGTGGCAGCAACTACCACCTCTACTACTCCGGCACCTTGCGGGTGCTGACGGCTGGGAGCAGCGGACTCGTCGGCGTCGACGGCGGCCTCGTAGTGGGCACCAACGCAGCGGACGCGGGTGTTGCCGCAAACGTGACGACCGCAGTGAACCTGTCCGGGTCCGTCTTCGTCTCGGTCACTCTGCAGGCCACCACGGCAAGCACATTTACGACGAAGACCGGCTCGCTCAGCCGCGTCCAGTAGGGGGCACCGTCATGACCCGCAACACGCTCATCGCTGCGGCGGCGGTCGCGTCGATCACCTCCGGCATCGTCGTCGCGATCGCCGTCTGGCTTCTGTCCGGTGCGGTCAACGACCAGAATCGCCGCTCCGGGATCAACCTGTGCGACGGCGGCAACATCACCCGCGCTTACCAGTGGGCCGACGCCTCCCAGTCCGGGGCGCATCGCGTCCAGCGGGTGCAGCGCGCCGACAAGCTCCTGCCGATCCGCGACTGCCCCGCCACTATCGACCAGGGCAGCGACGTCACCGTCACGACCGAGGTCCGCGACCAGTTCCGGGCGATGGTCTTCCAGGGGCAGCGCCCCGTTGTCCGCGACGGCCGCATCGTGACGGTCGACGGCAAACCGATCGGGTAGCGCGATGCTCGCCATCGAGCTAACGGCTCTGCTCGCGCAGGCAGGCGGCTCCGGTGGCATCAACGGCGGCCTCATCGCCGCCATCCTTGTCGTCATCGGCACCGTCGGCGGCGGCGGCGGCCTTGTCGCCCTGTTCCTCGCCAACCGGCAAGGCAAGCAGCTCGACGCCACCACCGAGAAGATCCAGGCGGACGCCGCCTCGGTCCTGACCCAGGCGAACGAGTCCTTCGCCCGGATGCAGCGCGACCAGGCCACCGACGTCGAGAACGCGCTTCAGCGGATGCGCGACGAGGTCCGCGACTCCCGCGCCCAAGCAGCCGAGGCCGCAGCGGCGACCGCCATCGCCGAAGCGAAGGCCGCCCGGCTACTCGCGGAAGAGTCCGACCGGCGGCACGCCCTCATCAACGACCACGCCGCCGAACGCGCCGGATGGGCGACCGAGCGCATCCAGCTACGCCACGAGCTCGACAACCTCCGCAAGGAAGTCGCCTCGCTCCGAGCGCAGCTCGACGCCCGGGGGCAGGGGCGCCGCTCGACCGACAGGACGGACAACGATGCCTGACCTGCCCCCCGACCTTGCCGCCGTCATAGCCGCCGGCCCCCGCGCCCAAGCCGCCGCCGCAGCAGACCGGGCAGTCCTTCCGACCCCGCCACAGATGCTCGAGCTGTGCCACAAGGCCGCAACGGTTTGCGGCACCCCGTGCGGCGTGCTGACGATCATCACCGCCACCGACCAGACCGTGAAGGCGGCGTGGGGCGACTGCCCAACGATCCACCCCGGCGACCGCGTCGACCTCGCGATGAGCGTCTGCGCCTACGTCGTCGCGGACAACGAACCGCTCATCGCCCCCGACACGCTCAAGGCGCCCCACATCAAGGCGTGCCTCGCCCTTGAGGACGTTCGCGCCTACGCCGGCGCCCCCATCCACCTCGACGGGCAGCCGATCGGTGCGCTCGCCGGGTTCGGTCCGAGGCCGCAGGCGTTCCGTCGCGGCCACCAGATCCGGTTGCGACGCCTCGCCGACCAGGCCTCTCGCCTGATCGCCGAGCTGACGCACGGCACCTGACCTGCCGGCCCGCCGCGACGTTCGCGGGCCCCCCACTGGCCCACCGCGACGGGAGGCGTCGCGGTGCGGCCGGCAGACCCCTCATCCCCGTCGCACCCCCGACCCAGGAGGTCACCCATGCCACGCACCATCGCCCTGACGACCCCGTACACCCACGGCGACGACGTCAAGGTCCTGCAGCGCGCGATCCGCCACATCATCACCCTGAAGGAGGGCTCCTCGTCGCTCGTCCCCGACGGCGAGTACGGCCCCGCCAGCCGCGACGCCGAGGCGCACGCCGCCTACCTCCTCGGTCTCGCGTCGCCGCGCGACCACAAGCGCGCCCAGGCGGTCATCCGG
>JAOPZU010000479.1 GCA_025963955.1 Solirubrobacterales bacterium | reverse complement strand
CGGAGCGGGCCGCGCCCGCCCCGTCGAAGCCCGAGGTCGGCATGAGCGCCGGCAGCGCGAAGTCGACGACTCCCGGCATCAGATGACCTCCTCCTCCGGGTCGTCGCCGCCCCGGCCGATGGTGATGATGCCCGCGTCCTCCAGGCGGCGGACGGCGCCGACGATGCGGCCCTGCGCCTCCTCGACCACGGCACGGCGCTGCGGCGCGCCCGTCTCCAGGTCCTCCTGCAGCATCTCCGCGCCGCGCTGGGACATGTTGGCGAAGATGCGGTCGCGCATCCCGCCGTCTACGCCGCGCAGGGCGAGCCCGAGGTCCTTCTGGTCGACCTCGCGCATGACGAGCTGGATGTCGCGGTCGCTGAGCATCGCCACGTCGTCGAAGGTGAACAGCCGCAGGCGCACCTCGTCCGCGAGCTCCGTCGAGTGCTCCTGGATCGCGGCGAGCACGTTGCGCTCGGTCGAGCGGCCGGCCCGGTTGAGGATCTCGGCCAGCGAGTCCACGCCGCCGGCGCTGGAGAACTCCTGGGTCATGACGTTCGCGAGCTTCTGGCGCAGGCCGCGCTCCACGTCCTCGATGACGCCGGGGTTGGTCTCGCTCATGCGGGCGATGCGCAGCGCGACGTCGGCCTGCATCTCCATCGGCAGGTCGGAGAGCACGCGCGCCCCGAGTGTCGTCTGCAGGCAGGCGATGACGAGCGCGACCGTCTGCGGCGCCTCGTCGGAGAGGAAGGTGACGATCTGCTCCGGCGGGGTGCGGCGCAGGAAGTCGAAGGGCCGCAGCTCGGCCTGGGCGATGAGGGCGCCGACGATCTCCTCCGCGCGCTCGGCGCCGAACAGCTCCTCGAGCACCTCGCGGGCGAACTCGGGCCCGCCGAGCGCGAAGGCCTCGCGGGACTTGAACTGCTCTGCGAGATCGGCGATCACGGCGGTCGTGGTCTCGGCCTTGACCCGCCACATGTTCGCCATCTCGGCGCTGAGCGCCTCGACCTCGCGCTCGGACAGGTGCTTGAGGATCCCGGCGGCGCGCTGCGCACCGAGGGAGATGAGGAAGATCGCGGCCTTCTGGCGGCCCGACAGGCCGCGCAGGAGCGTGCGGTCGATCGGGGGCAGCTCCGGGGTGTTGGCCGCGACGAGCGCCTGCGCGTTCGCGAGCTCAAGGGCGGTTCCGGTCGACATGTCAGCCGTTGTCCTCGGTGATCCACGAGCGCAGGTGCTGGGCGATCTTCTCGGGCTCGCGGGCGACGATCTCCTCCAGCGCGATCGCGCGCGGGTCGTTGGCGAAGACCTTCCGTGCGGCCTCCTGCGCGTCGAAGGCCTCGATCGCGCTCTGGCGCTCGGCCTCAAGGTCGACGCCGCCGGCGCCGAGCTGCGGCGGACCGGGCTGGTTCAGCTGGCGCAGCCACGAGGGCTCGTCGGCGAAGGCGCCGGTCTCCCGCTTGCGCAGGTGGCGCGAGACGAAGAACAGGAACAGCAGCGCGGCGAGGCCGAGCAGCGCGGTCTTGGCGTAGGCCAGCATGCCCGTGGGGATGGCCGAGGCGGGCGGGGCGACGACCACCGGCTTCGCGAAGGCGACCTGGCTGAGCGCGAGCGTGTCACCGCGGGCCCGCTGCACGCCGGCCGCGCTGGCCACGGCGGCCTGCAGCGACTTCACGCCGGCCGGGCCGAGCTTCGCCGCCGCCGCCTTGTCGAGCACGAGCGCGACGTCCAGCCGGTTGACCGCGCCGGGGGCGACCTGGGTCTTCGTGATCAACTTGTCGACGCCGAAGGTCGTCGACTTCGTGACGTGCTTGTAGTCCGACTTGCCGGAGGCACCGCCCCCGGCGGCCGTCTGAGCGTAGGAGGGGACGTTGGACGCGGTGCCCGCCGCGCCGCCGGTGCTGCCGCCGGTGCCCTTGAGCGTCTCGGTGTCGTTCGTGGCGGTGAGCGGAACGCCCTTCTTCGCGTACTGCAGCCGCTCCTGGCTGGCCCGGTTGACGTTGAGGTCGGAGTGCACCTGGACGTGCGCCTTGTCCGGACCGAGCGTGGAGATCAGCATCGCGTTGAGCGACGCCTCGAGCTGCGCGTTGTAGCGCGCCTCGGCCGCCGGCTTGCTGCTCGCGCCGCCGCCCGCCGCGTCGCCCGTGGGCCACAACATCTGGCCGGCCGCGTCCGTGATCGTGACGTTCGCGGTCTTCAGGCCCTGCACGGACGAGGAGACGAGGTTCGCGATGCCGCGCACCGCCCCCGGGTCGACGCCGTCGCCGCCGGCGCCGAGGAGGACCGCGGCGGTCGCGGGCTGCGCCTCGTCGGCGAACAGCTGGTCCTTCGGGAGCGTCAGGCTGACCTGGGCGGAGCCGACGCCGGCGATCTGACCGATCGTGTTGGCGATCTGCCCCTCGAGGGCGCGCTGGTACGCGACCTGCTGCTGGAAGTTGGAGGCGCCGAGCTTCTGCTTGTCCAGCAGCTCGAAGCCGGGCTGCTTGGTCGTGCCGGAGAGGCCGGCCTCGGCGAGCGCGATCCGGGCGTCCCCGGTCTGCTTCTGGTCGACCGCGATGGCGGTGCCGTTCGCGCGCAGCTCGTAGCCGATGCCGCGCGCGTCGAGCGCCGCGGTGATCTTGCCGGTCTGCGCCGGATCCACGCCGGCCATGACCTCCACGTAGGAGGGGGCGCCGGCCATCTTGACGAGCAGGATCGCGGTCACCAGGAACGCGACGGCGCACCCGGCGAGGATGAGCTTGCCCTTCAGGGACAGGGAGGTCAGCAGCTGCGTCGGCATGGGGTCCTAGACGGTCGTGTGGAAGATGTCGTTGATGGCCTCGACGCCCTTGGTCCGCAGCTGCGCGGCCATCTGCATCGAGAGGCGGGCGCGCTCGACCGCCATCACCACGGAGGTCGGGTCCGTCGCCGTCCCGTCCGCGAGCGACTGCGAGGCGCTCGCGGCGTCGTTCTGGAGCTTGTCGAGCGACTGCAGCTGATCCCCGAGGACCGAGCCGAAGGACTTCCCGGCCGGCGCGGCCTGGTCGGCTCCACCGACGCCGCCGATCTGCCACTCGGAGGCGCCGCCGACCCCGCTCGCGCCCCGCAGCGCCTCGCTGACCCCCGGGACGAGCGGCATCAGCGCAGGATCTCGAGGGTCTTCGCGAACATCTGCTTCGTGGTCTGCATCGCCGTCACGTTCGCCTCGTAGGCGCGCGAGGAGGAGATGAGGTCGACCATCTCGGTGACCGACGTGATGTCGGGCATGGAGACGTAGCCCTGTGCGTTCGCGTCGGGGTTCCCCGGGTCGTAGATCTGCTTGTTCGGCGCGGGGTCCTGGACGACGCCCGTCGCCTGCACGCCCATCGCCTTGCCGAGCTGGGCGTCGAACGCCTCCTGGACGACGACCTCCTTGCGACGGTAGTTCGGCGTCTGGGCGTTGGCGAGGTTCTCGGCCGTGACGTCCATCCGCAGCCGCTCGGTGGCGAGCGCGGATCCGGAGACGCCCAGCGCGTCGTAGAGGCCCATCAGTGTGCTCCGATCGCGGATTCGACGATGTCGATACGGGCGCGCATGACCTGCGCGAGGGCTTCGTAGCTGAGGCCGTTGGCGGCCTGGTCGGCGGCCTCGCGCTCCACGTCCACGGAGGAGCCGTCGGCCCGCACGGGGGCCGCGGCGTCCTGGGTGATCTGCGGCGCGAAGCGGTCGATCGCCTGGCGGTCGCCGCTGGCGACGACGGCGTCCAGCTGCTGCTGGAAGTCGACGGTGACGCGGCGGTAGCCCGGGGTGTTCGCGTTCGCGAGGTTCTGCGCGATCGCGGTCTGGCGCGTGGCGGTGGCGCGCATCGCGGCGGCGAGGCCAAGCTGGGTGGGATCGAAGAGGTCCATGGGAAGAGGCGCGGCGTGTTCGGCTCGACGGGTCGCCCTTCCGTGGGCAGTGGTGTCCGTGGGGGACGCCGTGGTCACCGATCCGTGGTGGCCACCCGGGGTGGTCGGCGGACAGCCGCCGGCCTTGAGGCGGTATGTGCCGCTCGGGCCGGCTGGCTCAGATCGCGGTGCCGGCGAGGTAGCCGGCCGCGGCGCGACGGGCGTGGCCCGAGTGGCCGAGCTCGCGGGCCAGCAGCTCGCGCCGGACACGCATCGCCTGGCCCGCGAGCAGCTGCAGGCGCTCGGCGTCGGCCAGCTGCGCCCG
>JAOPZU010000465.1 GCA_025963955.1 Solirubrobacterales bacterium | reverse complement strand
GACCACGCGGATGAGCGTGGCGAACGGCGGGTAGCGCAGCGCGCGGCGCCGCGCGAGCTCGGCGTGGAGGAACGCGTCCGCGTCGTGGCGGGCGGCGAACCGCAGCGCCTCCGCGTCCGGGTCCATCGTCTGCACCATGACCTGCGGGCGGGTGGGACCGAATCCCCCCCGTCCGGCCCGGCCGGCGAGCTGGGTCACGAGCGCGAAGGTCCGCTCCTCGCTGCGGAAGTCCGGGAAACGCAGCGTGCTGTCGGCGTCGACCACGACGCCGAGGTCGACGTCCGGGAAGTCGTGGCCCTTGGCGACCATCTGGGTGCCGACGAGGATGCCGCGCTCCGCGGCGCCGAAGGCGGCGAGGACCTGCGCGCCGCGGTGCACGTCGGCGTCCAGACGGAAGACGGGCGTGCCCGTCGCCGCGAGGTCGTCCGCCAGGCGCTCGGTGCCGCTGCCGTGACGGGCGATGGAGATGCCGCCGCAGTCCGGGCAGGCGCGCGGGATGCGCTCGCGGTGGCCGCAGTGGTGACAGGCCATGTGGTGCTGGCTGCGGTGCAGGACGAGCGTGACGTCGCACTGCGGGCACTCCCACGCCCGCCCGCAGGTCAGGCACGTGAGGAAGTTCGACCAGCCCCGCCGGTTCAGCAGGACGATGGCCTTGCGCGAGGACATCAGCGCGTCGTGCGTGTCGGGGTGCAGCGCGTGGCTCGCGGCGCGCATGTCGACGATCCGGACGGGCGGCAGCTGCTGGCCGTCCACGCGCTGCGGCAGCCGCAGTCGCGGGATCGCGTGGATCGACTCGGGGCGGGGCGTCGCGCTGCCGACGACCATGACGGCCCCGGCCTGGGTCGCCCGGCGCTCGGCCACGCCGCGGGCGTCGTACCGCGGGTCGCCCTCGTGCTTGTAGGAGCTGTCGTGCTCCTCGTCCACGATCACCAGGCCGAGGTCGTGCAGCGGGGCGAAGACGGCGCTGCGCGGGCCGACGCACACGCGCGCCTCGCCGCGGTGCAGGCGCATCCACTCGTCGAACCGCTCCCCCGCCCCGAGCTGCGAGTGCAGCACGGCGACCGTGTCCCCGAAGCGCTCGGCGAAGCGCGCGACGATCTGCGGCGTGAGGCCGATCTCCGGGACCAGGACGAGGACGCTGCGACCCTCTGCGAGCGTGCGTTCGGCGGCGTTCAGGTAGACCTCGGTCTTGCCCGAGCCCGTGACGCCGTGCAGCAGCAGGCGCTCGCCCGGGGCACCGGCGACGATGCGGTCGGTGGCAGCCTGCTGGTCCTCCGTCAGGGCCGGGCGCGGGCGCGTGGCGCCGACGCTGAGGTTCAGCGGCGCGCGGCGGACGACGCGGTGCTCGAGGACAGCCAGGCCGCGCGCCTCCAGGCGGCGCAGGGCGGCGGTGTCGGGACCGGTGAAGCGCGGCAGGGAGTCCAGGAGCGCGCGCTGGGCGGCGCTCACGCGGGCGCCGGGGTCCTGCGCCGCCGGGGTCGCGGTGGCGTGGAGGGCGGTCTTGGCCCGGACGCCCGCCGGCGGCAACATCAGGCCCAGGGCTCGCGCCGGCGTGGAGCAGTACTCGTCGGCCAGCCAGAAGGCCAGGTCCACGAGGTCCGCCGGCAGCCCCGGCTCGACGATCTTCCGGACGGGGACGACGTCGTGCTCGCTGCCGGGCGCCAGGGCGGTGACGATCGCCGGCACGTCGCGGTGGCCGAAGGGGACCACGAGCCGCATGCCCACGCGGGCGCCCTCGGGCGCGACGTAGTCGAACGGGCCGCGCAGGGCGCGAGCCGTCGTGATCGGCTCGACCTGCACCACACGGGACACTGGGGCGAGGATATTGTCCCCGCCCATGGACCTTCATCCCGGCGAGAAGATCATCTTCGAGGGCCGTCCCTCTTGGCGCTCGATCCTCGGCTTCTACGTGGTCGGGCTGATCGTCGCCGTCGTCGCGGGCGGTATCGCCAAGGTCGCCGACCAGACGAGCACGGGCGTCATCGCCTTCGTGGTGATCTTCGCGATCGTCGTGGTCGTCGGGTTCCTGAAGCGCATCGGGACGAGCTACACCATCACCTCCGAGCGCCTGCACATCCGCCGCGGCCTGCTCTCGCGCTCCGTCCAGCAGACGAAGCTCGAGCGCGTGCAGAACGTCAACACCGAGCAGTCCTTCTTCGAGCGGGTGCTGCAGATCGGGACCGTCGACTTCGACACGGCCGGCACCGACGACTCGGACTTCACCTTCGCCGGCGTCGCGAACCCCGAGGAGGTCGTCCGCGCGGTGGACGTCGCCCAGCGGGCGGCCGAGGCCACGGGGGCGGCCACGGTCTAGGGGCGGGCGCGGGCGCGGGGCGCGGGCTACCCGGCCCGCTCGACGGAGGATCGTCCCGCTCCAGGAGGGACGATCCTCCGCGCATCCACGCCCGCCGCGCGGAGCCCGGCGACCACCCGCCCGCGCTCCCGCTTCGCCTCCCAGTAGCCGAACCGCAGCGTGCGGTAGCCGAGCCCCGCGTACAGCGCGTCGCGCTCCTCGTCGCTGAGGAGGAACTCGACGTCGTCGTGACCGTCCCTTCCGTCGGACTCCACGACGAGCCTCAACTCGGGGATCCGGAAGTCCGGCCGCAGGATGAGTCCTCTCCCGACCGCCAGCGGCGCGTTGACCAGCGGCTCGGGGAGGCCGGCCTCACGGATGATCTCGAGCATCAGGAGCTCGAAGCGGTTCCGGATGTCCCCGACGAGGGCCTCCCGGCGCGCCAGCAGGGCCCGGACAACCGGGGCGCCGGCGCCGCCAGCCTGACGGTCGAGCAGTCCGGTGATCTCCTGGACATCGAGCACCTGGCGGTAGATCGCCTGCCGCCAGGCCCACTCGACCGTGGCGGGGTCGTGGCGCATCGCGAGGTCGAGCAGGAGCCGCGCCACCGTGTGGGTCGGGATGCCGCCGGCGAGATCCCAGTCCTCCGCGGGGGCCGACGTGCGGTGGACGGCGACCCCGGGAAGCGCCACCCGCCGGTGCGGCGGGACCGCCACGTCCACCCGCCCGGCCCGTGCCGGGAGGAGCTCCCGCTGTGTGGCCGCGGCCCAGCCCGCCAGCCGCGCGTCCTGGCCGGCA
>JAOPZU010000439.1 GCA_025963955.1 Solirubrobacterales bacterium | reverse complement strand
CGTGTCCTGGCGGAAGTTCTGCCCGAAGATCCCGAACAGCCACAGGTTCGAGGCGTCCGGCAGCCGCACTCCCGGCGTCTCGTCGAAGGACCACAGCAGCGCGGCCGACGCGGCGATCGCGAGCCAGTACGCGGGAAGGATCCGCCCGGCGCGCTTGATCGCGTAGCTGCGCGTCGACGGGCTGCGCGTCCCGTCGAGCACGCTCCTCACCCACGGCGTGAAGAGCAGGAACCCACTCAGGACGAAGAACAGCACGAGCCCCAGCCGCAGCTCGTGCCACCAGTAGTCGCTGGTGTTCCGCTTGGCGCCGGAGCTCACGCGCGGCTTGGTGTAGAGCCACGCGTGATAGGTGACGACGCTCAGCGCGGCGAGGGCGCGAAGGCCGTCCAGGGCGTGGAGGCGGGACGGGCCGGACGGCGCGGAGGTCGGGAACTCGGCCGCGGAGGGGAGCACCTGTGGGACCGCTTGCGCCACGCGGTCACGCTAGCAACGGCGTGCTCGTCAGTTCGGCGCGATCTGACGGAACGTGCCGAGGTGCTGCGCTGCGCCGCTCGGAACCTGCGAGAACGCGGCGTCGATCACGGTCGGGTTGCGGCTGACGGCCGTGTAGTTGCTGAGCTGCGTCGACAGGGTCGCAACGACGTTGCTGATGACGGACAGGTCGGTGAGGCCGTTGAGGACGCCCGCGAGACCCACCGCGCTCAGGAGGTTGCAGGTCAGTCCGCCCAGGAGGCCCAGGCTTGAGCACAGCGCGTTGGTCAGGGCGAGCGCCGGAGGATCCGTCTCGGTCAATCCGGACCCGTCGACCATCACTGCGCCGTCCACCTTGCCGCCGTTCCTGATGACCACCACGGTCCGTCCCGGGAGGTCGGTGTTGGCCGTGCCGTCGTTGTTCTGGTTCAGGACGTACAGGACGCCCTGGAACGTCGTGCTCGGGACGGCAGGCGCGGCCGGCAGGCTGGCGGACGCCGCATAGGGGCCGTCGATCGTGACTCCGCCCTGCTGGACGATCAGGATCTTCGCCCGTCGGGGAACGGAGGAGGACAACTGCTGGACGACGCACCGGTCGGTCGTCCCGTTCCCGACCTTGTCGATGAACACCACGTCGCCCGTCGTGTCGGTCGGCAGGCCCTTGAAGCAGCTGTCGCCGTTGTTGAGCGTGGTCGTGTGGGTGCTCGTGCTGTCCGCCTCCGCCTTGTACTGCTTGATGGGGTCCTCCGAAACGACCTTCTCGCTCGCCGCCTGCTCGAACTTGTTGAGGCCGAGCAGCGTGTTGAGGTTGCCGACGCCGAGGTTGCCGGTGGTGGTCGTGAGCCCCGCGACGGTGCCGGAGAAGCAGACCTGCCCGCTCTGCAGCACCGACAGGAGGCCGCACCGCACCGCGATCGGGGCGGAGCCGCCGGTGGAGTTCTTGTACTCACCGCCCGAGGACCCGAGGACCGTGGAGGTCACTCCACCCAGCACGCCGCTGTTGGTCAGCGTGCCGGCCGTCGTGGAGAGATCGTTGGTGAAACCTCCGGTGATGACGGCGTCCCCGTTGGGAAGGTACGTCGGCGTGCGCTTGACCCTGGCCTGCAGGACGACCGCGCGCCGGACGTTGCGCTGCGTCGTCTGCGCGCGGATCCAGACGAGGTCTCGGACCGCGGGATCGGAGTAGGTCGCATGGGCGTTCCGCCCGTTGAGGAACGAGTCGCTCCACGTCTCGCCTGGCGTGGCGACGGCGCAGATGTTGACCTTCCAGGTGCCGGGGCTGGCCAGGGTCTGCGTGACCATGTCGGCGAGCGCCGCGCCGAGGCCCGTCGACGTGGTGGTGGAGTCGTAGCCGTTGGCGCCGCAGTTCTGGGCGTCGCTGCCGGTGCGCGTGTCGAGTGCACTCTGGGGCCAGAACTGACCGGATCCGATCACCGCCACGGTGTCCTGCGCGATCGACTCGGCCAGCGCGTACGCCGTCGAGTCGGACTGGGACGCGCGGGCGCCGCTGCCCTGGACGTCCACCACCGCGAGCATCGCGAAGGCCAGCATCAGCGTGATGACCATCATCAAGAGCGCGATGACGGTCACGAAGCCGTGATCCCCGGAGGCTGCACGCTTCATGCCGCGTTCCTCATCGAGACCGCGCTGTTCAGGCGCAGGTGGCGAACGCCGGTGTTGGTCTGGACGTCGAGGACGATGCCGATGCTGTGGACGAGGGACACGTTGCAGGTGGTGGTCGTGATGTTCGGGCAGGCGTCGAAGCTGAAGAGGGAATCGCCGCTGAGGACGCCTGTGCTGAAGAGCGTCCGGTAGGTCCACGTCCCGGCCACCCCGCTGGGACAGGAGGAGCCGGGATCGGCGAAGGCGCCGGACATCGTGCCGATGCGCAGCGCGTTCGTCCCGGCGGCCGTGCCCGGGTCGCTCCCGAGACAGATGCGGGTCCAGCTCGTGGCAGCGGTGTTGCTGGCGACGATGAGGTCGTGGGCGCGTGCCACCACCAGCGGTGTGGACGTGCCCCCGGCGCGCGGGGCGTCCCGGATCGTGCGGACCATGGTGTCCATCTCGATGCGTGCGGTGTCTTCGGTCTGCGTCAGTCCACTGCTCGCCACCGACTGACTGCCGACGGCGACCGACAGGGTGTAGATCGCTCCGAGGACGACGATCGCCAGGACGCTCGCGAGCAGCAACTCGATCGTGGTGAAACCTGCCTCCGTCTGAGCGCCGGCGCGGTATGCGGAGCGCCGACTCATGAGCTGGGAACGACGGTCGACACGGACACGGCCGGCCCCGAGGCCGGGGTGACGGTGGCCGTGACGCGGCGCGCCACGTCAGGCACCGTCGTGGACGATCCCGTGGGCGCGACCGGCGTCGTGCCGCAGATGCTCGCGCTGACCGACGTGCCGAGGATGGACAGCGCCCCGTTCGCGCCCAGGAGCGTCGCCAGCGTGTCGTTGAGCGGCTTGGTCGGGCCGAGCAGCCCGCACACGAGAGCCGAGACCTGAGCGGGAAGGCAGACGGACGCACTGTCCTGGACGAGGAGCAGCCCGACGGCTTTGATGTTCGTCGCCGTGACGATGCAGCCGCTGCTGCTCGTCGTCACCACCGCGCCGCCGCTGCCGCTGCCGGTCGGCGGGGAGCTGGAGGACGTGCAGGGCCGGACACCGGGGGACGTGAGCCGGACGGCCTTCGACGGCGCGAAGATCGAGCACACGTCGATCTGGACCTGCGTCCGCTCCGTCGAGCCGTCGAAGCGGCTCAGAATCGACCAGTTGTTCGGCGTGCTCACCCCGACGGTCGCCGAGACGCCGCGAGTGCTCGGGCTCGGATCGACGGCGTTCATCAGCGTCGCCGGAGCGCCGGCAGCGGTGAGGTTCGCGTAGGGAACCCCGTGTGCACGCTCGACGAGCTCCCGCGCGAGGTTCGAGGCGTCCTCGGCCCTCAAGGTCGTCACCGACTTCGTGTTCCCCTTGTCCACGAGGACCAGCACCGGGAAGAGGCCGACGACGATGAGGGTCATCGCGACGAGGACCTCGATCAGGGTGAAGCCGCTCTCGCGGGATGGGGTGGGGGCCGGCACGATGGTCGTATCGGCAGCCGCGGGGGGATCCCCAATAGTGGGGAGGCGCGAGCGCCTGCACGTCCTCGCCGCTACGCTCTGCCGCCCCGTGACCGATCAGACCGACCCGCCCGCTGCCGTGCCCTGCTCGCCCTGTCGCGGGAGCGGGCAGGTGACGTCGAAGCTCGGCGGAACCGAGCATCAGGTCGATTGTCCCTGGTGCGAGGGCACCGGCACGACGATCCCGGGTCACGACGCGCAGGCCGCGCGACGCGACGCCTCCGACGCCTGATCGATCGACCGTGGGGCTCGGCCCCTAGGACAAACGTCCAGAAGCGGCGGATTTCTGGGGATGGCCCTACAGCCGAGCCACTTGCGGCCCGATAGGGGCCATGAGCCAGTCCCAACGGTGTAACGGCAAACCACTCGTGAGGGTGGGACGCAAAGCCACGGACCTCGCCCTTCGGGTGAGGAAGCCGGGCTACCACCGGGGTTGAAGTGGACCCCCACGGTATGCGACCGCGGGAGCTGACTCACGTCCAGGCACCAGGTCCACACATAACCCCCGGAGGGTTCGCATGCTTCGTAACCGACTTCACAAGAACGACGACGAGGGCTTCACGCTCATCGAGTTGCTCGTCGTCATCCTGATCATCGGCATCCTCGCCGCGATCGCGCTGCCCTCGTTCCTCGGGCAGTCCGACAAGGCCAAGGACTCCTCGGCCAAGAGCGATGCCCGCAACATGGTCTCCCAGGTCGAGTCCTGCTTCACGACCCTCGGCACCTACGTCGGCTGCGAGGTCGCCGCCACGACGTTCGCCGTGACCTCGCCGATGGACACGGGCGGCATCAAGGCCGTCGTCGACACGACCTCGACGACCGGCTACAAGGTGACGGCCACGTCCGACACCGGCAACAGCTTCGTCATCACCAAGTCCGCCACGGGCGTCGCCCGCACCTGCACCGTCCCGTCGGGGACAGGCAGCGCCAAGGGCGGCTGCAAGCTCGCGTCCGGGTCGTCGGGAACCGGCAGCTGGTAGTCAGCCGACCCACTGCTTTCTCCCGCGAGGCGGGCCTTCGGGCCCGCCTCGTCGTGTTTAAGCCCGGTCGGCACACACTGGGGTGAGGACCCTCGTACAACCGTCCAGGCCGCGTCCAAAACAAGGGATGCGGCTCAAGGGACGGGTGCCGCGGATCGATAGGGACCTTGAGCCAGTCCCAACGGTGCCAGAGGCAAACCACCCGCGAGGGTGGGACGCAAAGCCACGGTCCTCGACACGCACGAGGAAGCCGGGCTGCCACCGGGGTTGAAGTGGACCCCCACGGTACGCAGACCGCGGGAGCTGACTCATCAGGCAACAGGTCCACTGAGATTCCCCTGGAGGGTTCACATGCTTCGCAACCGGCTTCACAAGAACGACGACGAGGGCTTCACGCTCATCGAGCTCCTGGTCGTCATCCTGATCATCGGCATCCTCGCCGCCATCGCGCTGCCCTCGTTCCTCGGGCAGTCCGACAAGGCCAAGGACTCCTCGGCCAAGAGCGATGCCCGCAACATGGTCTCGCAGGTCGAGTCCTGCTACACGACGACGCAGAGCTACACCACCTGCGTCACGGACTCGGCCGGTGCGGTCCCCAGCACGTCGAAGCTTGACACGGGCGGCATCACCGGCGTCGTCGCCGGCGCCAGCTCCACCGGCTACACCATCACGGCGGAGTCCGAGACCGGCAACACGTTCGTCATCACCAAGAGCGCGAGCGGCGTCGCGCGCACCTGCACCGTCACCGGCAACAGCAAGGGCCCCGGCAGCGACAAGGGCGGCTGCAAGAACCCGGGCGCGGCCAACGGCTGGTAGCCGGCCGCAGCATCACCGCGTAGGGCATCGAGGCGAGCCACCCGGCTCGCCTCGATGCGTTGGGCTCGGACGCGCCCCTCCGGTCAAGCCTCTCGCCGGGGCGGCCGATACCGTCGGACCATGGCCGTCGCCCTGTCCTTCGCCGCCCTCTTCGGACTCGCCATCGGGTCGTTTCTCAACGTCGTCATCTGGCGGCTGCCGCGCGGTGAGTCGCTGAACCACCCGGGCTCGCACTGCCCGAAGTGCGAGACGCCGATCAAGCCCTACGACAACGTCCCCGTCCTCGGCTGGCTGTGGTTGCGCGGCCGGTGTCGCGCGTGCCGCGCGCCGATCAGCCCGCGGTATCCGCTGGTGGAGGCCGCGACGGCCGCGCTGTACGTCCTGGTCGTGGCGGTGGCGTGGGATGACACCGCCCGCATCGTGCTCGGGATCCTCCTGGTGACGCTGCTCGTCCCGGTGACGCTCATCGACCTGGACGTCCAGCGCATTCCCGACGCGCTGACGTTTCCCTTCGGCGCGGCGGCGGTGGTCGCGATCGCGGCGCTCGACCTCGACGTTCTTCCCGAGCACCTCATCGCCGGCGCGGCCGCGTTCGCCTTCTTCTACGGCGCATGGTTCGCCAAGCCGGGCGGCATGGGCTTCGGAGACGTGAAGCTCGCGGGGGTCCTCGGCCTATACCTCGGACGAGCGGTCGCGCCCGCGATCTTCATCGCCCTGATCGCGGGGGTCCTGATCGGTGCGGGGATCATCGCGCGGGTCGGCGTGGCCGCCGGCCGCAAGACGAAGGTGCCGTTCGGCCCGTTCCTGGCGCTCGGCGGTCTGGTGGGCTTCCTCGTCGGCGCGTCGCTCGTCGACACCTACCTCGACAGCTTCTAGCCCGCACGGGCGTCACGCCTCGCGCAGTTCTCGCGCGTGCCCCTCAAGCCTTGCGGCCGATTGGACGAAAGGGGGAGAGAGGCGGCGAGAGTCCACACGAATCGCCGCCGGATGCCGATGTGCCCGTAACGGGCTCACCGGGCCCGTCCACACCCCAGCAGGACCACCACCCCCATGGCGAAACGCACCCCTCTCATCACGGGCCTCGAGATCGACCCGAGCGCCATCACGGCGGTCGCGGCCGGCATCGACGGCCGCCTCTCCGTCCGCAACGCGGCCTACGTGCCGCTCGAGCAGGGCGTCATCCGCGACGGGGAGGTGCAGGACGTCGCGGCGCTCGCAAACGTCCTGCGAACGCTCTTCGCCGACCACAAGGACCTCGACAAGCGCGTCCGGATCGGCATCGCCAACCAGCGGATCGTCCTGCGCGTCATCGAGCTGCCGGTCATCAAGGACGACAAGGAGCTCGCCGTCGCGGTGCGCTTCCAGGCGCAGGACCAGATCCCGATGCCGCTGGATTCCGCGGTCCTCGACTTCCGGGTGCTCGACATCGTCGACACGCCCGCGGGACCGCGCCAGCGCATCGCCGTCGTGGCCGCCCGCCGCGACATGATCGACCGCGTCCTGCTCGCGGCCCGCGAAGCCGGATTGCGGCCCGAGGGCATCGACCTCGCCGCCTTCGGCATGGTCCGCGCGCTGCACCACCACGGCCGGCCTGGGGAGACCGTCGTCTACCTGTCGGTCGCCGGCGTCACGAACCTCGCCGTCGCGCAGGGCACCATCTGCAGCTTCACCCGCGTCATCGGCGGTGGGCTCGAGGGCCTGGCCGTCGAGCTCGCCGAGCGCCGGGCGCTGACGCTCGAGCACGCCGCCGGCTGGCTCACCCACGTGGGGCTCGAGGAGCCGGTCGAGCAGCTCAGCGGCTACGCGGAGGACCGCGAGATCATCGAGGACGCGCGCGCGATCCTCGTGGACGGCGTGCGCCGCATCGGCGGCGAGGTCCGGAACTCCGTCGACTTCCACCAGGGCTTCGGGGCGGAGACCGCCGTCCAGCGGTGCGTCCTGACCGGACCGGCTCTCGCGGTGCCCGGCTTCGTCGCGTCGCTGGCGGCCGAGCTCGGCATCCCCGTCGAGGCCGGCGAGCTGCCGGTGCCCCCGGGGCTAGAGGCCGGGCGTCTGGCCGTCGCCGCGGGGCTGGCCATCGAGGAGGCACCGATCGCATGAAGGCCGTCAACCTCATCCCGGAGAACGAGCGCCGCGGCGCCGGCGGTACCGCCGGCCGCACCGGCGGCGCCGCGTACGTCCTCGTCGGCGGCCTCGCGCTGATCGTGATCATGCTCGCGGCCTACGCGATGACCTCCAAGTCGATTCACGACAAGCAGGCCGAACTCGCCAAGGTCGAGCAGCAGGCGGCCGCCAGCGAGGCGAAGGCCGGGCGACTGACGCCGTACACCGCCTTCGCGACCCTCCGCCAGAACCGCGTGGCGACGGTCCGGTCGATCGCGGACAGCCGTTTCGACTGGGCGCACGCCATGCACGAGCTGGGGCGCACCCTGCCGCGCAACATCACGCTGACGACGCTCACCGGCTCCGTCTCCACGGCCGGCGCGGGCGGCAGCGGCGGGGTCGGCCTGCGGGCCGCCTACGACGTACCCGCCATCGAGTTGACCGGCTGTGCCCCGGGTCAGGCGGCGATCCCGCCGATGCTCACGAGTCTGCGCCAGGTCGACGGCGTCCGCCGGGTCGCTCTGCAGCAGTCGATCAAGGGCGGCGACGGAGAGGCCGCGACGCCGACGACCGCCGGGACGACCGGGACCGCGGGGAAGACCGTCCGGGCCCCGGCCTGCGCCCGCACCTTCCAGGCCGTCATCTTCTACGACCCCAAGCCGACACCGACCGCCGTCGGCGCCGCCACCACCGATCCGGCCGCCGCTGCGGCCGCCACCACGCCTGTGAGCGGAGGCACCAAGTGACCACCCGGGATCGCACCGTGTTCATGGTCGTCGGCCTCTTCGCGATGGTCGCCGCCTTCTGGTTCCTGCTGCTGTCGCCGAAGAAGGACGACGTCGCCTCGCTCAAGGACCAGATCGGCGTGGCCCAGACGCGCCTGAGCACGGCGAACGCCACCGCGCAGAGCGCCGCCGCCGCCAAGGCGACCTACGCCGCCGACTACCAGGCCGTTGCCAACCTCGGCAAGGCCGTCCCTGCGGACGACGACGTCCCGTCGCTCGTCTTCCAGCTGCAGAAGGCGTCCGTCGACAGCAAGATCGACTTCGACTCGATCAAGCTGACCGGCGCCGGCACCCCGGCTCCGCCGCCCGCCGCGGCCACCACCGGGGCTCAGGTCGCCGGGGTCGCCAAGGAGCAGAACGGGACGACAGCGACCACGCCGACGACCCCCGGGACGCCTGCGACCACGACGGCCGCGGCCGGTGCCGCGACGCCCGCGCCCACACCGGCCGTCAGCCCGGTCGTGGCCGCCGCCCAGACCGCCTTCGCAGGGCTGCCGCCGGGGGCCTCCGTCGGTGCCGCCGGCATCCCGACGATGCCGTTCGACTTCGAGTTCAGCGGGCCGTTCCTGCGGCTGGAGAAGCTGCTGCGCAAGATCGACCACTTCACGAAGGTCAAGGGCTCGGTCATCAAGGTCAACGGCCGGCTGATGACGATCGACAGCATCAGCCTGAGCGGGTTCCCCGACATGAAGGCGACGATCCACGCGACCGCCTTCGTCCTCCCGGACGCGCAGGGCCTGACGGCCGGGGCGACCCCGACGACGCCCGGGCCCGTGAGCGTCAGCAACCCCGCCACCACCGGCGGCGCTCCCGTCACCCCCACCGCCGTCGCCACCCCGGCCGCAGGAGTCACCCCGTGAGCTTCCTCAACAACCTCTGGCGCGACCTCGTCGACAAGCGGCTGTGGCCGGTGGCCGTCGCCCTGATCCTGCTGGCGGTCGCCGTGCCGATCCTCATCGGCGGCGGGGACGACGCGTCCGACACGGCCGCCGTGCCCCCCGCGCCCGTCGAGAGCCCGGTCGTTCAGGCGCAGATCGCCGTGGCGGTCGACGGCGACACGCCGCAGCGCGCCCGACCGGGCCGCTCCCGTGACCCGTTCAAGGCGCTCGTCTTCGCGAAGGTCAAGGCCGCGGACGCCACCGCCGGCAGTGGCGCGAGCGCCTCCGGCACCACGTCCACCGCCGCCACGACGGCGCCGGGCCCCACCGCGAACGGTGGCGGGTCCTCGCCCTCCTCGACGACGACGCCGGCAACGACGCCGTCGACCACGACGCCGACCGCGCCCACCACGACACCGACGGTCCCGTCGACGTCGACGTCGACGTCCACGACGACCCGCCTCTACGACTACGCCCTGTCGCTGCAGACCAAGCGCGCCGGCGAGCTCACCACCCGCAGACGCGTCCTGCCGGTGTCCTACGTCCCGTCGGCGGCGTACCCGCTGCTCTCGTTCGTCGGCGTGAAGAGCGGCACCGAGATCGCGACGTTCATCGTCTCGAGTGGGGTGGAGGTCACCGGCAACGATCGCGTCTGCCGCCCGTCCCGCGCCCGGTGCCAGATCCTCGAGCTCAAGGCCGGGGACAACGTCCTGCTGGCGCGGACGCCGCCTCCCGGCAGCCAGGCGACGCACGT
>JAOPZU010000437.1 GCA_025963955.1 Solirubrobacterales bacterium | reverse complement strand
ACAGGGGGTTCGCGCCGCCGCTAGTCTAAAACTAATGATTGTTTGGACGGCCGTTCAGTGATGCCCGTACGCGAGCATCCCGATCCCCCCGAGCGGCGCTGGGAGGACTTCGTCGAGGGCGACGTCGTCCTCACCCGGGGCCGGACCGTCGACATCGGGGACATCACGCAGTTCGCGGGACTCACCGGCGATCTCTACCCGCTGCACATCGACGAGGAGTTCGCGAAGCGCGGCCGCTTCGGCGGGCGCATCGCCCACGGGCCGCTGACCTTCTCGATCGCCGTGGGCCTCGTCGGGATGACGAACTTCTACGGCGACGCGATCGTGGCGCTGCTGGGTGTCGACGGGATGCGCGCCACGAAGCCGGTGGCGCCGGGCGACACGATCCGCGTACGCGCCGAGGTGTCCGCCGTCGAGGCCGGCGAGAACCCGCGGTACGGGACGCTGGAGATGACCTACTCGGTGCTGAACCAGCGAGACGAGGGCGTCATGCAGTTCGCCCAGACGATGCTGGCGCGCCGCCGGCAGGACGGGGCATCCGATGTCTGATCCGACGACGGTCGAACGCCTGAGCACCGCGGCGGGCGACGACAACGAGCCGGTCTTCATCGGCATCGGCGAGCTGAGGACCGGGAAGTTCCCGGAGCGCACCTTCGTCGAGGCCCTCACGAAGGTCGCGCTCCGCGCCCTGCGGAGCGCGGCGCTGAAGCCTGCCGACATCGACACGCTGCTGCTGATCCCGAACCTCCACTCGGCCTCGCACCAGGCCGACCTCGTGTTCTCCAGGATGGTCGAGGAGCTGGGGCTCAGCCGGCAGGCGAAGGCCAGCTTCATGATCCATTCCGGCGGCTCGACGAGCGACAACGCCGTGCGCGTCGCATCGGGGCTGATCGCCTCCGGGCATGCGACGAACGTCCTCGTGCTGCAGGCCGAGGGCTGGGGCTCCGAGGACCTCGCCGAGATGGTCGCGTCGCTGAGCCTCAACGGGATCCCGCAGCAGTGGGAGCAGCCCTCCGGGATGACGTTCAACGCGATCGGCGCGCTGATCACCCAGCGCTACATGCACGAGACCGGGTCCACGGCCGCGGACATGGCGGGGGCCTGCGTGTCGCTCCGCAAGTGGGCGAACCTCAACCCCAACGCCATGTACTACGAGAAGGAGCTGACGGTCGAGAAGATCCTCGGCTCCCGGATGATCTCCGACCCGCTGCACGCGTTCGAGTGCCCGATGATGGCCGACGGCGCCGCCGCGTTCGTCATGACGAACGCCGAGAACGCGAAGAGGCGGCCCGGCCCGTTCGTCCGCGTCGCCGGCTCCGGCGGCTGCATCAGCCACTACTCGATCGGCCAGGAGGCGGAGCTCGGGACGCTCGCGTGGCCGACCGCCGCCGAGCGCGCCTACGCGCAGTCCGGTTGGGGTCCGGAGGACGCCGACTTCGCCGAGATCTACGACTCCTACGCCGCGGTCATGACGATCGCCGCCGAGGGCCTCGGGCTGTGCCCGAAGGGCGAGGGCGCGCGCTGGTTCGCGTCGGGGGCCACGTCCCCCGGCGGGTCGTTCCCCGTCAGCACCAACGGCGGGCTCCTGTCGGCCGGCCACACCGGCGTCGGCGGTGGCACGGCCCTCCTGATCGAGGGCGTGCGGCAGCTCCTCTGGGAGGCGGACGAGGAACGTCAGATCGACCAGCCCCACCGGGCGATCATCGGCGGCACGGGCGGCAGCTACATGGATGCGCAGGTGCTCCTCCTGGAGCGCGTCGCGCAGGGAGGAGCACGATGAGCACCCTGGTCGAGGACTTCCGCGCCGGTCTGGATCGCGGGGAGCTCCTCGTGCAGCTCTGCGCCGACTGCGGCCGGGTCAACATGTACCCGAAGTACGCCTGCCCCTTCTGCCAGTCCGAGAACCTCGGCTGGCAGCCGGCGGCCGGTCGCGGTCGTCTGCTGAGCCACACGGTCCAGCGCCTCGGCTCGCCGACGGGCTTCGAGGGCGAGCAGCCCTTCGGCCTCGGCGTGGTCCGGCTCGACGAGGACGTGCAGCTCCTCGGCCGGCTCGTCGCCGGGGAGGACGGCACGTGGGACGCGTTCACGTGCGACGCGAGCGTCGAGTTCGTGGCGCCCGGCGACGCGACCCCGGCGGGGCACGAGCGGCGCCCGATCGCGTGGTTCCGCCTCGTCCCCGCGGACGGCGACGTCCGATGAACATCGCTGCGTTCCTGGCGAAGTCCGCCCGGCAGTGGCCCGACGCCGTGGCGTCGATCCACGAGGGCGAGACCCGGACCTACCGCGAGTTCCACGCCCGCTCCCTGCAGGTCGGCAACGGGCTGCTCGGCCTCGGCCTGCGCCGCGGCGACCGCGTCGCGTTCGCCTACGGCAACGGGCCCCACGTGCTCGAGACGCTCTACGGGTGCTTCGCGGCCGGGCTCGTCGCGATCCCTCTCAACCCGCGCCTCCACGCCCGGGAGATGGCCTGGATCGCGACCAACGCGGGCGCCCGGGTGCTCCTGCACGGGCCGGAGTACCAGGACGGCCTCGTCGCGAACCGGGCGGGCTTCCCGACCGTCGAGCACCGGGTCTGCCTCGAGCCGGTCGAGGGCGCGATCACGCTGGCCGAGCTGATGGACGGCGAGCAGACGCTGACCCGCCCCGTCGACGTCGAGCCTGAGGACGTCTGCTGGCTGTTCTACACGTCGGGGACGACCGGGCGCCCCAAGGGCGCGATGCTCACGCACCGCGGCCTCACGACGATGCTCATGAACTACCTGGCGGACGTGCACGACATCCAGCCGGGCGAGGTGGTGCTGCACGCCGCGCCGATGTCCCACGGCAGCGGGCTCGTCGCCCTCCCGGCCGTCGCGCGCGGTGCGGCGAACGTGGCGCTGGAGACGACGTCCTTCGACCCGAAGGCGCTGTTCGAGCAGATCCGGCGCCAGCAGGTCTCGCACGTCGCCTTCATGGCGCCGACGCAGATCATCGCGATGCTCGACGAGTTCGTC
>JAOPZU010000419.1 GCA_025963955.1 Solirubrobacterales bacterium | reverse complement strand
CCGCGCGTTTGTTGTGGGGTGCTCTGACATCGATGTACTCAGCGGAGCGGTGAACGCTGGGCCGCCCGCTTGAACCGTCGGCTCGACCGAAAACTGGATCAAATCGCTGGTGCGCCGACGAGTCCCGAGCGTCTTTGGCGCGCACGAACTCGCCGCCTCCGAGGCGACCGTGGGCCCGGGAGCGCGGGGCAGTGAAGCGCCGGCGTGAGGGGGAGTCGGTGACGACCTATTCCGCGACGTCACGAGGGACACGGCGGCGCCGCCGGTCCGGCAGAGCGTGTCCGGCTTTCGTCGGTCGACGCTTCTCGGTGCCCGAGCGCTTCGACGGTTGGACCTTGAAGGTCCGGGGAATGACATCAGTCTTCGATGTACCCCGATTGCGTGAACGTCTCGTCGGCGGGCGCCTCGATTGATCTGGCGAAGCTGCTCGCTGCGGTCGAGCAGGCGCCACCAGTGGCCGCCGCCGAGGTCGTCGGTGAGATCCTCGCCGACGCGATCGGTGCCAGCGAGGTCGGCTTCTTGATCGCCGACTACTCAGGACAAGCGCTAGTCCGCCTCAGTCATGTCAAGCGCGCCGGCCCGGACCTGCCTGACGGTGAACGACGCGAGCAGGTTCCGATCGCCGGGACGCCAGCCGGTGAGGCGCTCACGAGCCAGCAGGTCGTGACAGTTTCAAGGGCCGGGAGCTGTCTGATGTACGCGCCGGTGACCAGTCGCGGTGAGGCGATCGGCGTGCTCGAGCTCACTCTGCGTCAGGAAGCGCCGACCGAGTCGGTGAGAGCGAGCGTTGCGGTCGTCGCGCACGCTTTGGCGTACGTCGTGATTGCCAACCGGAGGTTCACCGACCTGTTCGAGTGGGGTCAACGCAGCCTGCCGCCTTCCCTGGAGGGGGAGATCCAGCACCGGCTGCTGCCGGGCTCCTACACCTGTGAGGGAGGGCAATTCACCCTGGCCGGGTGGCTGGAGCCCGCCGGCGACATGGGCGGCGACACGTTCGACTTCAGTCTCGAACGCGACACGCTGCACGTGTCGATGACCGACGCGATGGGCCATACCCTCGAAGCCGCGCTGCTGGCCACGGTGCTGATCGCGGCGCTCCGGAACGCCCGCCGCCGCGGCATGAGCCTGGGTCAGCAGGCGCAGTTCGCGCAGGCCGCGCTCGCCGGCTACGCAACGGACGGGGCGTTCGTGACGGGGCAGCTGGCCCGCGTTGACCTGGGCAGTGGCTTGGCGCAGCTCATCAACGCCGGACACCCCGCGCCTTTTCTTGTCCGCGGCGGCATCCCGACACGGGTGGCGCTGGACGCCGAACCGCCGTTCGGCCTCGCAGACCAGGAGCCGCACCACGTGCAGCAGCTGCAGCTTGAGCCCAACGATCGGTTGGTGTTCCTCACCGACGGACTCCTGGAGCGCCAAGCGGCGAGCATCGATCTGGCCTCGCTGTTTCTTGGCACGCTGCGTCTGCACCCGCGCGAAGCCGCTCAACAGGTCGTGCAAGCGGTGGCTGAGGCTTGCCGCGGTGAGCTGGCAGACGACGCCACGATCTTGATCCTCGACTGGTACGGCGGACCTAGCACCCGAGACAGTAACGCCGGCGCTGACATCTGGAAGTGGTCGGTGCCACGCAGCTGAACGCCAGGCTTGACCGTTGTTGCGCCCCCGCCCGCGTCGGCGTTCAGGTTGCCTGCCCGCGAGCGACGGCGGCCATGGAGCAGACGAGTCGCTGCTATCGCCGGACGCGAGGCCGGCGTCAGATTTCGATCCCGTGGTGGAGCACGTCCATGACGACCTCGCACAAGTCGCCGACGTAGGTCTCGCGATGGACGGCGTGGACGGCTTCGGCCAGCCCATCGTGCAGCAAGACCTCAGGCGGAAGCCCCCGCAAGGCTTCGCGCTCCGGATGGGTCTCAAGCCAGGTGATAGAACGGCCGACGCCCGTGCCCTCTGCGGTTACCGATGAGTGCATTTCCAGATCATCGGCGTTTGTATCACAATCCACAACCTAGTCGGTAGTAGTCCTAACCCTTAGAAGGGCCCGCTGCTGCCTGGAGGGTGGACGGAATGGCGTCACGCTCATCGGCCGCATCGCGAAACGGACCGCAGCTTCAGCTACGCGCTGATTGAGGGTCCGGAAGCGAACGCGGAGGTGCAATGGCAGCCGAAACTCGAAGCGAACGAAAAAGGCCCGCCATCAGGCGGGCCTTTCTCAGCTCCCGAGCCGGAGACAAGACTCAGCCACGATCGGCGTCCCGCTCCTGGTTCGAGCCGCCCTCGAAGTACGGCTCGCGGCTGCCGGACTTGGCGAGCCCGCGGCTGATGAAGTAGGAGCCAGCCACGATCGACACGTAAAGCCATGCTTGCTTCGCGATGAACTCGTCGGTGCCGTGAGTGTCTCCGCCCTTGATGACGGCGGCGCTGATGAGGATGCCGACAATGACGAGGATCATGAAGACGAACTCGGTCGTCTTCGGCGCGGCCTTCGTTTCGGTGGAGAGGCGCGAACTTGCGGAGCGCACGCGGTTGCCGTCAGCACGGGAATTCGCAGTCTGGGTAGCCATGTTCTGTTCCTTCGATACAGCCCGAAGGGTTCGAGCAGACCTGTGACCATCCGGCCACAGCGATCGTCTGCCCGCTACCTCGGTTTCTAAGCGCGCTCCAAGGCAGCCGGCTGTCACCGACGACCGGCCGAAGGCGATGCCCGCGTTTTCTCGTGTCTCTTCGAAGGGGAATCCTCAGCCCAAGCACACGAGCTGGAGGGTTCGTGCGAAACAGGCTTGCGAGGCAGCAACGAGACCCCGTGCACCTGGGGTGACGGCGCGAATCATCACTGTCAAATATTGAGGTCCCGAGCCGGTAGGAGAACCAGTCGGCAAGTATTCGTCGCCTGCACGGCCCATTTCATGCTGAGGGCGGCGATGATGTTCGAGCGCGCGTTTGTCTGCACGGTCCCTGGTGTGGGCGGTTTTGTTGAAGCCGATGCCCACCTTGAGACCTGGCGTACTGCTCTGGATGTTCGCGACGCCGCGACCGTCGCTGCTTGCCGCACCACCGGAGCCCACTGCTCGTATCAAGGACACTCGCGAGACCCTGTAGAGCTGCCACCGGTCCGGGTTCATTCCGGACCGGTGGGGCTCAGGCGGTCAGGGTGCGGCGCAGATGGCGTAGACCTCGGCCGTCGCCGCTCCGCCGCCGGCACGGTCGAAGACCGTGGCGAACCACCCGTTCGGGGTGGCGCCGTCCGCGCCGCCGGCGAACTGGCCCGAGGTCGGCACGCTCTCCACGATGGCGTCGCCCTGGCCGATGGTGTCGAGCGCGTCGTTCGGGAAGTACACGCCGCCACCGGTGGCGCGCTCGCCGGTCTTGCAGTCGGCCGAGCCCGATGCGGCGGCGCCGTCGGCGACGGTGAAGCTCGACTTGCGAATGACGACGTTGGTCGCGCCATTCGCGCCCTTGGCGCCGTCGGCGCCCTTCGCGCCGGCGGGGCCGGCC
>JAOPZU010000416.1 GCA_025963955.1 Solirubrobacterales bacterium | reverse complement strand
CGGGCGCCCCCACCGGTCGCGGTGGGGATCAGCAGCGCCGCGGTGTCCAGGGCGTCGGCGAGCTGGACCGCCGCGTACATGACGGTCGCCGCGGCCGAGCCCACCGGGTGGATGCCCCGGGCGGCGCCGAGGATCACGGGCGACTCCTCCGCGGCGTGGGCGATCTCCGCCATCGCCCGCACGGCCTGCACCGGGAAGGCGCCGATGCCGGTCTCCGCGGAGAGCATCACCGCGGAGGTCCCGTC
Source organism: Solirubrobacterales bacterium (assembly GCA_025963955.1). GTDB lineage: Bacteria > Actinomycetota > Thermoleophilia > Solirubrobacterales > Solirubrobacteraceae > Paraconexibacter. The sequence continues at coordinate 3,486 of JAOPZU010000416.1, read as the reverse complement.
GATGACGGCGTTCGCGACGTCGGCCGCCTCCGCGCGGGTCGGCTCGGGCGCCTGGATCATCGACTCGAGCATCTGCGTGGCCGTGATCACGCACTTGCCGACCTGCGTGGCGCGGTTGATCGTGTCCTTCTGCATCAGCGGGACGCGCGCGACGCCCGCCTCCACGCCGTAGTCGCCCCGCGCGACCATCACGCCGTCGGACACCTCCAGGATCTCGTCCAGGTGCTCGTAGGCCTCGATCTTCTCGATCTTCGCGATGGTGCGGGCCCGCGATCCCAGGGCCTTCAGGCGCTCGCCGAGGTCCTCCATGTCGGACGCCGAGCGCACGAACGACAAGGCGACGAAGTCAGCCTCGAGCTCGGCCGCGAGCGCCAGGTCACCCGCGTCCTTCTCCGTGATCGCCGGCAGGCTCGGCCGCGCGTAGGTGACGTTCACGCCCTTGCGCGAGGAGACGGTGCCGGCCGTCACGGCGTGCGCCATCACGCGGCCTTCCTCGATCCGGTCGACCGCGAACCGCGGGACGCCGTCGCCGATGACGATCTGCGAGCGCTCGGTGACCAGGTGCAGGAAGTCGGGGTAGTCGACGACGAGATCGCCCTCGTCGCGCGCGCGCCCGGCCCCGACGAAGGTCACGGGCTCCTCCGCCTGCACCACCCGCACCGGCGTCTCGGCGGACAGGCGGAGCTTCGGGCCCTGCAGGTCGAACAGGACGCCGAGCGGGCGGCCCGCGCGGGCGGCGGCGGCACGGGCCCCGGCGCACCGCTCGCGCAGCTCCTCCGGCGTGCCGTGCGAGCAGTTGATGCGGACGCAGTCGACGCCGGCCTCGAGCAGCGCGTCGAGGATCTCGGGCGTCTGCGTGGCGGGTCCGAGCGTGGCGACGATCTTCGTGTTGCGGCGGTGGATCACCCTCCTAACTCTCGCAGGCGGGCGCGCGCTCGCTGTGAAGAAGCTCTCAGGCGGCCGGCGCGGCGCGCACCTCGGCGGCCGGCGGCCGCGCGAACCGCGGCAGCAACGGGCTCAGGAGGAGGACCGCGGCGAGCATCCCGACCGTCACCCAGAGCGTGTGCGACAGCGCCGTCGCGAAGTCGCCGGCCTCGGCCGCGGTGAAGAAGATCGTCCCGAGCACCGCGACCCCGACCGCACCCGCCAGCTGCTGCGCCGCGTTCAGGACACCGGAGGCCGAGCCGGTCTCCGGATCGGTGACGGCGGCGAGGATGATGTCGAACATCGGCGCGACGATCAGGCCGATCCCGAGACCCTGGACGAGCAGGCCCGGGACGAGCTGGCCGGCCGACAGCGTGCTGTCGCCGTGGAGCGCGAGGATCACGAGCAGCCAGCCGCCGAGCGCGACGACCGCGCCGGCCTGCAGCACGATCCGGCCGAAGCGCGGCCCGAGGAACCCGCCGCTGAGCCCGGCCCCGACGACGAGGCCGACAGAGGACGGGATGAGCGTCAGGCCCGCGTGGATCGCGCTGAAGCCCTCGCCGATCTGCAGGTACAGCGTCAGCGCGAGCAGGCTGCCGATCATCCCGGCGAAGAACACCGCGGCCACCGCCAGGCCGGCTGAGAAGCCGCGCTGGGCGAAGACCGAGGGCGTGACGAGTGGGTCGTGGCCGGCACGGTCTCGGGCCCGCTGCTGCAGGCCGAAGACGACGAACAGGGCGATCCCGGCGGCGACGGAGGCGAAGGTCCACGCCGGCCAGTCGAGCTCCCGCCCCTGGATGAGCGGGTAGACGACGAGCAGCGAGCCGGCGGTGATGATCGCGGTGCCCAGTAGGTCCAGGCGCTGCGCGTGCCCGTCCCGGACGTCCGGCAGCAGCCGCCAGCCGAGGTAGGTCGCCGTGAGGCCGACGGGGAGGTTGACGAGGAAGACCAGGCGCCAGCCCGTCCCCAGCAGGTCCAGGTCGACGAGGCCGCCGCCGATGATCGGCCCGAAGACCGCCGCCGAACCGATGACCGGGCCGAAGAGGCCGAACGCCTTGCCGATCTCCTCCGGCGGGAAGACGTCGCGCATGAGCCCGAAGCCCTGCGGCAGCATCGCCGCGCCGAGGGCGCCCTGCAGCAGCCGCGCCGCGATCAGCGTGCCGGTGCTCGGCGCCACCGCGCACAGCAGCGAGGCGAAGGTGAAGCCCGCGCAGCCGAGGAGGAACATCCGCTTGCGGCCGTGGAGGTCCCCGAGGCGGCCGCCGGTGATGAGGCCGACCGCGATCGCGAGCGGGTAGCCGCCGACGATCCACTGCAGGGCGGTGGAGGACGCGCCGAGGTCGCCCTGGATCGCGGGCGCGGCGATGTTGACGATCGTCCCGTCCAGCAGGTCCATCACCTCCGCCATGAGGACAACCACCAGGATGAACCACCGGTGCGGGTGGCCGACGCTGGAGGAGGTGGGGGACGAGCTGTTCTCACGAACACTGTTCGACATAACGAACACTGTTCCACCGAACGGTGTTCGTGTCAAGCTAGGCTCCGCATCGTGGACGACCTGCCCCCCGCCCCGCGCCGCGGCCGTCCGGCCGAGCGGCCGCCGCGCCGCCTCCCGCTGGACCGCGAGCGGATCCTCGACGCCGCGATGGACCTGCTGGACCGCAGGGGGTTGAACGCCGTCACCATGCGCGCGGTCGGGGAGGCCCTGGACACCGGCGGCGCCTCCCTGTACGCCCACTTCGCGAACAAGGACGCGCTCGTCGAGGGGCTGCTGGACCGCGTCTACGAGGAGGTCCCGCTGCCCGAGCGCGGCGACCCGGCGCGCTGGCAGGAGCAGGTGAAGGACATCGTGCGGGCGATCCGCGGGACCCTCGTGGCCCACCGCGACATCGCGCGGGCGAGCCTCGGCACCGTCCCCACGAGCCCGCAGGCGCTGCGGATCACCGACAAGCTCATCGAGGTCCTCCGCGCCGGCGGCCTGAGCGACCAGACGGTGGCGTACGGCATCGACCTGCTGGCGCTCTACGCAACCTCGGTCGCCTACGAGGAGTCGCTGTACATCAAGGACGGCCTGACGCAGGAGCAGTTCGACGCCTGGAGGGCCGACATGACCCACTTCATGGCCTCACTGCCGGTGGACCGCTTTCCCCACGTCGTGGCGATCGCCGGGCCGCTCACCGCCGGCAGCTACGAGGGCGACGAGCGCTTCGTCTTCGGCCTGGACGTCATCCTGGCCGGGTTGGCGGCGCAGCGGAGCTGAGCGCCGCCGCGCCGTACAGCACCGCCGCCACCGAGGTGGCGAGGTTGAGGCTGGAGACTCCGGGGCGCATCGGCAGCGCCAGTCGCGCGTCGGCCCGCGCCAGCAGCGCGTCGCTGAGGCCGTCCCGCTCGGTGCCGAAGGCGAGCACCGCCCGCGGCGGGAGGGCCGGCGCGCCGGCCGTCCCCAGGACTTCGCCCTCCGGATCCAGCGCGATCAGGGCCCGCCCGCCGAGGTCGGCCGGCAGCTCGCGCACGCGCCGCACCGGCAGCGCGAAGTGGAGGCCGGCCCCGCCGCGCAGCGCG
>JAOPZU010000384.1 GCA_025963955.1 Solirubrobacterales bacterium | reverse complement strand
GCGTGCTCGCTTGGGGCGCGGTGGCGATGGCGGTCACCGCCGGCGTCGGCGGGCTCGTCGGCGGCGTGTCCTGACGGGGCCCTCCAGGACCGAGGGCGCGACCCGTGCGGGGAACTACGCAGCCGGTCGCGGGCGTTCGGCGGATGACCGGCCCGCGGCCGGGTGGGACGGTGGCTGCAGGCGTCGTGGTTCCCGAGCGTCGCCCCCATTCCCAAGGAGACCATCACCATGAAGGCACTCGTCTACCACGGCCCCGGGCTACGCGGCTGGGACACCGTCCCGGACCCGACGATCATCGATCCGACGGACATCGTCGTCCGCAACGACTGCTCGACGATCTGCGGGACAGACCTGCAAATCCTCAAGGGCGACGTTCCGGAGACCACCGCCGGCACGGTCCTCGGCCACGAGGCCGTCGGGACCGTCGAGGAGGTCGGCGCCGCCGTCAGCACCGTCGTGAAGGGCGACCGCGTGCTGCTCTCCTGCGTGAGCGCCTGCGGCCGCTGCCGGTACTGCAAGGAGCAGCGCTACGGACAGTGCCTGGGCGGCGGCGGCTGGATCTTCGGCCACACGATCGACGGCCTGCAGGCCGAGTACGCCCGCGTGCCGTTCGCCGACACCTCGGTGTACAAGGTGCCCGACGCGCTGAGCGACGAGCAGGTCCTGTTCCTCGCGGACATCCTGCCGACCTCCTACGAGGTGGGCGTGCTCAACGGCATGGTGGCGCCCGGCGACACCGTCGCGATCGTCGGCGCCGGCCCGATCGGCCTGGCCGCGATCCTCACCGCGACGCTCTACACGCCGGGCCGGATCATCGCGATCGACCTCGCCGACAGCCGCTTGACGAGCGCGCTGCACTTCGGGGCCGACACCGTCATCAACAACGGCCGCGAGGACCCGGTGGCCGCGGTGATGGAGCTGACGAACGGCCTGGGCGCGGACGTCGCCTTCGAGGCGGTCGGCGTTCCCGCCACCTTCGAGCTGGCCGCGGAGCTCATCCGCCCGGGGGGCCGGGTCGCCAACATCGGGGTCCACGGCAAGCCGGTGACCCTGCACCTGGAGACCCTGTGGACCCGGGACGTCACGATCACCACGGGCCTGGTCGACACGTACACGATCCCGCAGCTCATGCGGCTCGTCGCCAGCGGGCGCCTGGACCCGACGGTCTTCGCCACCCACCGGTTCGCCCTCGGCGACACGATGGCCGCCTACGACGTCTTCGCCGACGCCGCCAGCAGCGGCGCGCTGAAGGTCGTGCTGGAGGGCAGCGCCCGCGGGAAGGGGCCGGACGTTTACGCGGCCCCGGCGCTGATCGGGACCGCGGTCTGACGTGCCGCCCGCCCCGCTCATCGTCTCCGCCCTGCGCCTCTGCCAGACCTCCGGGTCCGCGTGCTCGACGCCCTCACCCACCAGTGAGGATCGGCCGCCCTCCCGATGCGCGAGACTGCCCGGGTGGCCACCGAACCCCCGCTCGCGGCGCTCGCCCGCTGGGAGGACGCCGGCGCCGGTTGGCGCCTGGCGTACTTCACGGCCACGGGCGACGCGGTGGTGGAGCTGCTCACCTGCACGGGCGAGCCGGCGGACGTCCTCCGCTCGAGCGACCCCGCCCTCCTTGCGTACCTGCGGCGCCGGCCGGCCTCAAGCGCGGAGGAGGATGCCGCGGGCGAGCGGGGCTGAGCTCAGCCCACCCCTACCGCGGCTCCGCGCCCGGCCCCGAATTGCAGCGCCGGGTCCTCGACCGGGCCGTGCTTCAAGCGCGCGATGTCGTCCTCGTAGGCCATCTTCACCGTCCACGGGCCCTCGGTCCCGGCCTTCGGGAAGCTGTCGATGCCGCGGCTGACGTACCCCGAGCTGAGGTCCAGGAGCGGGAGCCGCCCGACCTGCTCGTCCGGGCAGACCGGGACGACCGTCTGCCGGCCGATCGCGTCCATGTGGTCCAGCAGGCGGCAGAAGTGCTCGCAGACGAGGTCGACCTTGAGGGTCCACGACGCGTTCGTGTAGCCCATCGCGAACACGAAGTTCGGCACGCCGGCCAGCATCATGCTCTTGTAGACGGTGGTCGCGCCCGGCGCGATCGGCTCCTCGTCGACGGCGAGCTCGATGCCGCCGAAGGCGAGCATGTTCAGCCCGGTGGCGGTCACGACGATGTCGGCCGCGAGCTCACGCCCGGAGACCAGGCGGATGCCCGTCGGCGTGAACCGCTCGATGACGTCGGTGACCACCGACGCGTCCCCGCGGGAGAGCGCCTTGAAGAAGTCGCCGTCGGGGACCATGCACAGGCGCTGGTCCCACGGGTCGTAGCGCGGCGTGAAGTGCGTGTCGACGTCGAACCCGCGCGGCAGGCGGCGGCGGGCGTCCGCCTTGATGAGCCGGCGCACGGCCTTCGGGTAGCGCTTGGCCAGCTTGTAGATCCCGCGCTGCACCGCGATGTTCTTGCGACGCGTGATGCCGTAGGCGCGCTGCGGGCCAAGGAGCCTGTTCAGCAGGATCGCGGTCGCGTCCTCCGACGGGAGCGACAGCACGTAGCTCGGGGAGCGCTGGAGCATCGTGACGTGCTGCGCCGTCCGCGCCATCGAGGGCAGCAGCGTGACCGCGGTGGCGCCGCTGCCGATGACGACCACGCGCTTGCCGGCGTAGTCCAGGTCCTCCGGCCAGTGCTGCGGGTGGACGACGAGCCCGCGGAAGTCCTCCACGCCGGGCAGCTCCGGGGTGAAGCCCGCCTCGTAGTCGTAGTAGCCGGTCCCGGAGAACAGGAAGCGCGAGGTGAGCTCGACGAGCTCGCCGTCAGGGCGCTCCGCGACCACGGTCCAGACGCCGGCGTCCGTCGCGAAGTTCGCCGAGCGCACGCGATGCCCGAAGCGGAAGTGCTCCTCCAGTCCGCCCTCGGCGACCGTCTGCTGCAGGTAGTCCAGGATCACGTCGGCCTCGGCGATCGACTTCTTGTGCGTCCACGGGCGGAAGCCGAACCCGAACGTCGGCATGTCCGAGTCCGAGCGCAGCCCCGGGTAGCGGAAGAGGCTCCAGGTGCCGCCGATCTGCTCGCGCCCGTCGAGGACCGCGAAGCTCGTCTGCGGGCGATGCGTCTTCAGATGGTGCGCTGCACCGATGCCGGAGATGCCGGCACCGATGATCAGGACGTCGACGTCGGGAGTGACAGCGGACTCGTCGAGGCTCATGCGCACATCGTCGCCGATCCGGCGCGCGGGTGCACCAGCAGGTCCGAGCGCGGACCGCCGTCGCGCTGCTCAGGCGAGCTCGGCGGCGGGCTCCGCGGCGGGGGCCCGCTCCGGCCGGATGCTGCGGGGCAGCACGAGCGCGGCGACGAGCAGCCCGATCCCGAAGAGGATCGCGGCCATCGTGAACGCCGTGGTGTAGCCGTGGACGGCGGCAGCCGACGCGAGGTCCGGCGTCCGCAGGTGGCTGTCGCGGAAGGTCCGCGCGGAGTTCGCGGAGATCGTCGACAGCACGGCGACCCCGACCGCGCCCCCGACCTGCTGGCACGTGTTGACCATCGCGGAGGCGACGCCCGCCTCGTACCGGTCCACCCCGAGCGTCGCCGTCGCGAACGACGGGGCGAAGATGCAGGGCATCCCGATGCCGATCATGAGCAGCCCGGGCAGCACGTCGTGCGCGTAGGTGGAACTCAAGTCCAGCCGGGTGAAGAAGAGCAGCATCGACAGCACGCCCAGCCCCATGCCGGTCATGACGATCGGCCGCACGCCCAGGCGCGGCAGCACCTTCGTCTGGATCGTCGGCGCGAAGATGAAGATCATCAGGGTCATCGGCAGGAACCCGAGGCCGGTCTTCAGCGGGGAGTAGTGGAGGTTCTGCTGCATGAAGTAGGTGAGGAACAGGAAGACGCCGAAGACGCTCGATCCGGCGATGATGATCGACGAGTAGGCGCCGCCGCGGCGGCGATCCCAGACGATGTGCAGCGGCAGCAGCGGCTGCTTCGCGCGGCGCTGGCTCAGCACGAACGCGACGAGCAGCACGACACCGGCGCTCAGCGAGATGATCGTCACCGGCGCCGACCACGCCTTCGTCTCGGCCTCCGAGAAGCCGAAGACGATCGCGAACAACCCGGTGCCGGCCAGCACGACGCCGAGCCAGTCGATCGCCGGCGGATCGGGCTGGCGCTCGTTGTCGAGCAGGCGCCACGCGGCGACCGCCGCCGGGATCGCGATGACGAGGTTCACGTAGAGGCACCAGCGCCAGGACAGCGCGTCCGTGAGGGCGCCGCCGAGCAGCAATCCGACGGAGGCGCCGGCGGTCGCTACCGCGGCGAACAGGCCGAACGCCTTCGGCCGGTCGGGGGAGTCGGCGAAGGTGACCGTCAGCAGGCTCAGGGCGCTCGGGGCCAGTAGCGCGCCGAAGACGCCCTGCAGGGCGCGGGCCGCGACGAGGACGCCGAAGGACGGCGCCAGGCCGCCCATGACCGAGACGAGCGCGAACCCGAGCAGCCCGGCGATGAAGGTCCACTTGCGGCCGAAGAGGTCGCCCATCTTGCCGCCGATCAGCAGCAGGCTGCCGAACGTCAGGGCGTACGCGGTGACGACCCACTGTCGGTTGCCGGCCGAGAAGCCGAGGTCCGCCTGGGCCGAGGGCAGGGCGATGTTCACGATCGTCGAGTCGAGGACGACCATCAGCTGGGCGACGCCCAGCAGGGCGAGGATCGCCCAGCGGTTCGGCGCGGCGGCACGCGGTGCGGGGGAGGACATGCCGGGGAGGATATAAAAGCGGAGGACGCCTCCGGCGGCGGCCCCGTCGCTCATGAAGCCCGTGAACCCGCTGCGGCCGGCTCCACCCGGGCCTCAGATGAGGCCCTTGACCCCGTTGAACGCCGCCTGGCCGACGGTCACCTCCACCACGACGCCGCCCAGGCCGATCACGAGCCCGATCGCGACGATCGCCGCGTCCTCCAGGAGCACGCCGAGGGAGATCAGGACGACCGCGAGCGCCGGCAGCGTGTCGAGGCCGGAGAAGGGCGGCGCGAGGAACGCGGCGACGGTGAAGGCGATGACGACGAGACCGAAGAGCGTCGTGAAGAGGCGGTGGTCGAAGAGGAAGCGCAGGCGCGGCTTGGAGACCCGCTCCAGCCGGCGGATGGCCCGCACGAGCCGGCCGAGGAACTTCTGCTGCCGCGGGCCGGCGAGCTCGAGGCCCTGCCAGCGCTTCGGGATCCACACGCGATCCCGGCCGATGACGAGCTGCCCGGCGACAAGCACGGCGATGACGTCGAAGACGTGCGTGGCGCCGCCCGTCGGGATCGGCAGGGCGGAGACCCCGAGCAGCAGGACGAAGATCAGCGCGAACGCCTTCTCCTCGAAGACCTCGATCAGGCCACCGAGGGTCTTGCGCCCGTCCCCGGCGAGCCAGGCCTCCAGCTCGTCGCTCACGCTTCCGGGCGCGGCGGCCGGGCTCCCTTCAACGGTGGTGGCCATGTCGGAGGGCCTACCCGAAACGGCGCCCCCTGAACGCGGTGCGTCGTTGCCGTGCGGATGTGTCAGCGGTACGCCACGGGCACGTCGCGCTTGAACGCCTGCCCGGTCTTGATGCTGCCGCTCACCCGCAGCGACCAGGTGCCCGGCCGGAGCACGCGATCGCGACCGGCGAGCTTCACGCTCCACGTGCCGGGACGGATCATCGTCGCCTTCAGCGGACCGCTCGGGCCCCCTGCCGCGGCCAGCCCCTTTGGCGGCGTCAGGCGCACCGAGACGCCCTTGAGGACCTCGTACGGCGCACCCGTGCGACGGCGGGTGAGGTCGAGGGTCAGCGCCTGAGTGGGCGCACCGGCCGTAAGGGGCACCGCCGTCACGACGAGCCCGGCCGGGCCGAGGGTCCCGGTGTAGGCGACGGCGGGGACGGGCACCGTGCTGTCGGGCGCGAGGACGGCGACGTACAGGCCCATGGCGGCAACGATGGCCGCGCCCGCCGCAGCGAGCTTCGGCCACGGGGGCTCGGCCGGGCGCGATGAGGAGCTCAGGTGCGCCGGCGCAGTGCTCTGCGCCTCGTCGAACGGAGCGGGATGACGCGTGACGGTTGACATGCCACGGATGAGAGCGCCACACCGTTTCGGCCGCGTTTCGCGGCCGTTTCGATCTGCGCCGGCGGGGCGGCCACCGTCGTCGGGCTGTGACCCGCACGACCCACGCCGTTCACAGACGCGGCCTACCGTCGCGGGGCATGACGCCGACCATCGCCGTTCCGCAAGTCAAGGAGGCTGCCGCCCGCGGCAGCCGCTGGATCGACCACTGGGATCCGGAGGACACCGCCTTCTGGGAGGCCTCCGGGAGGTACACCGCCCGGAAGAACCTCATCTTCTCGATCTTCGCCGAGCACATCGGCTTCTCCATCTGGGTGATCTGGACGATCGTCGTCCTCAACCTCGCGAACGTCGGCATCACGATGTCGCTCTCCGAGCTCTTCTGGCTGACGGCGATCCCGAACCTCGTCGGCTCCTTCCTGCGGATCCCCTACACGTTCGCGGTCCCCCACTTCGGCGGGCGTCTATGGACCACCATCTCCGCGTCGCTGCTGTTGATCCCGTGCCTGCTCCTGGCGATCGTGGTCCCGAGCGGCTGGGTGGCGGACATGAGTCACGGCACGCAGTTCTGGGTGCTGTTCGGCTGCGCGGCGACGGCCGGCTTCGGCGGCGGCAACTTCTCCTCCTCGATGGCGAACATCTCCTTCTTCTACCCGGAGGGCAAGAAGGGCCTTGCGCTCGGGCTGAACGCAGCGGGCGGCAACATGGGTGTTGCGATGGCGCAGCTCCTGGTCCCGCTCGCGGTCATCGTCGGCGTCCCGGCGGCGGCCGTGAAGCTCCCGGTGCACGAGGTCCACGTCGCCTACGCGGGCGTCCTCTTCATGCCCTTCATCGTGCTCGCCGCGTTCTGCGCCTGGTGGTACATGGACTCGCTGACGCAGGCGAAGGCGGACACGACCTCCTACAAGCGAGCGCTGGGCAGCAGCCACACCTGGATCATGTCGGTCCTCTACATCGGGACGTTCGGATCCTTCATCGGCTACTCGTTCGCGCTGCCGCTGGTGATCAAGAACACGTTCCCGGACTTCCTCGCGAACCACGCGTTCATCGCGACCTACCTGGCCGGCCTGGGCTTCATCGGTGCGCTGCTGGGGTCGATCGCCCGGCCGCTCGGCGGCTCGCTCGCGGATCGCATCGGCGGTGCGCGCGTCACCCTCGTGTGCTTCGTCGGCATGGGCCTGTTCACGGTCCTCGCCATCGTCGGCGTCCAGCACCGCTCCTTCGGCGTGTTCTTCTTCTCCTACATGTGCATCTTCGTGCTGTCGGGCGCGGGCAACGGCTCGACTTACCGCATGATCCCGTCGATCTTCGCGCAGATCGGCCGGCGGGAGAGCGGCGATCCGATCGACTACAAGCGGCGCGCGGCCGCCGTCATCGGCATCGCCGGGGCGATCGGCGCGTTCGGCGGCTTCCTGATCCAGGTCGTCTTCCGGCACGCGTCCCTCGACGTCGCCGCGGCGGTCAAGGCCGCCAAGACGCCGGCGGAGAAGGTGGCGGTCGCGTCGGCCCGGTCGGACTGGTCGGTGTCGGCGCTGTACGTGTTCCTCGTCGCCTACGCGGTGCTCGCGCTCATCACGTGGACGGTCTACCTGCGCCGTTCCGCGGACATGGCGCAGGCCGCCATCTGAGCTCGCCGCGGGCGCAGCCGCACGCGGCCGGAACGCCGCCGCAGCAGCCGGAACCCCGTCTCGTGCGGGGTTCCGGTCGTTCGGGACCACTGTCCCGTCGTGGCGCGTTGGCATCGACCGGCGGTCGGTCGCAAGCGCTCCCGGTTCATCCACGAGGCCGAAGAGCGCACGGGCCCGGCCTGGGATCCTGTGACCGGGGCCGCGCTCGCCACGAGCACGGCATGGGCAAGGGGAAGACATGCGCAGAAGCGACGAAACCCGATGGACTCGGGCTGCCGGGATGAACCTCGGAAGTGGCCTGGCGTGAGCGACGCGTGGATCGTGAGCGGCTCGAGCATGGTCGCCGCCATCGCCGTGCGGGAAGTGGCCGAACTCGGCTTCCGCCCGCTGCGCGTGAGTTTCGACGCCGCCGGACAGCGACTGAGCCCGGACGGCGACAGCACGCGTGGACCCGCCTTCGCGCTCGTGCTGGACGACCCTGCCGTCGTGCCTGAGCTGCGGAAGATCGCGGCCTTCGACGGCGTGCCGCTGCTGCTGGTGACCGACGTGACGCGGCTGAGCGACGTGGTGGTCCACGCGGAGGTGGACGAGCTGCTCGTGCGGCCCTACGGCCGCGACGAGCTGCGGGTCCGCGTCGCCCGTGCCCGCGGCGGCGCCGGCGGCGCCACGGCGGACGACACGCTGCGCGTCGGCGGGCTCGTCATCGACCTGGCGACCTACCAGGTCACCCGCGATGGTGAGCTCATCGCCTTCACCTTCATGGAGTACGAGCTGCTGCGCTTCCTCGCCACCCATCCGGGCCGGGTCTTCACCCGCGAGGCGCTGCTGAGCAAGGTGTGGGGCTACGACTACTACGGTGTCGCGCGCACCGTCGACGTGCACGTGCGCCGGGTCCGGGCCACGCTGGGGCCCGCGGTCGCCGAGCGCATCGTCACGGTGCGGAGCGTCGGCTATCGCTTCGAGGGGAAGGAGGCGGCGCTCCCTCAGCCGGCCGAGGCGACGGCGCCGGGGCCCGTGGTGGACCTCTTCGGGGCGGGCGACCGCATGACCGCGTCGGCGCGCCGGCGCCTTCCGGCGGCCTGACCGCCGGGCCCGGGACGGGGCGCGACCAGCGCCCGCGAACGACGAAGCGCCACCGGGCACGGGGCCCGGTGGCGCTCGGCGGATCGCACGGCGACCGCGAGGCGCGGCGCAGCGCGCCGACGGCTACTCGACCTTGACGGTGGCCTTCATGCCGGGGTGCACGTCGCAGACGAGCTTGACGGTGCCCTTCTTCTTGAACGTGTACTTGAACGTGCCGCTCGTCTGGACCTTCGTCTTGAACGTCGACGCGCCCGTGGCGTGCACGTCATGCGGGTGCTTGCCCTTCCAGACGAAGCTCACCCTCGTGCCCTTCTTCACGGTGAGCGTCGTCGGGGCGAACGTGTCGTCTTTGACGGACACGGACGAGCCGGCGGCCGCGAGGCCGCTGAGCGCGAGGGACGACAGCAGGCAGCCGGCGGTCACGAAGGCCGTGAGCGAGGCGAGCCGGATTCGGATGGTCATGGTGTGGTGCACCTCCAAGTGCATCGTGGGATGAGGCGGGAGGGCCGGGCGCCGCGGCGCCCGGCCGCGGGGACCTACTTGACGTCGATCTCGCCCTTCATGTCCGGGTGCACGTCGCACACGTACATGAAGGTGCCGGCCTTGGTGAAGGTGTGGGAGTAGCTCTCGCCCTTCCCGAAGTTGCCGGACTTCAGCTCGTCGCCGTGCATCGAGCTGACGGTGTGCGGCGCCTCGTCCATGTTGGTCCAGGTCACCTTCGAGCCCACGCCGACCACGGTCTTCGCCGGGAACTTCA
>JAOPZU010000340.1 GCA_025963955.1 Solirubrobacterales bacterium | reverse complement strand
GGCGTACGGGCCGGGCGCGGCCCTGCGGCCACCCGTGCGCTACGACTTCTTCCCCGGCCACCCGGACCTCGCCGCCTTCCCGCGCGCCGCCTGGGGACGCGCCGTGCGCGACGCGCTGCGCGAGCTGCCCGACGCCGCCTTCGGGTACGGCGACGGTCGCGGGCTGCCCGAGCTGCACGAGGCGCTCGCCGCGCTCGTCGCCCGGACCCGGGGCGTCGTCTGCCGGCCGGGGCAGCTCGTCGTCTGCCAGGGCGCGGTGCAGGGCCTGCACCTGCTGGTGGCCGCCCTGCGGGCTGCGGCCGGCGGGGCTCGCGTCCGGATCGCTGTCGAGGACCCGTACCTGCCCGAGCACCGCCAGGTGCTGGAGGCGGCCGGCGCCGAGGTGGTTCCCGTCCCGGTGGACGCGCTCGGCGTCCGCGACGAGGCAGTCGCTCGTGCGGACGTCGTTGCGGCGCTGCTCACCCCGGCGCACCAGTCCCCGACGGGGGTGCCGCTCGCCGCCGGGCGCCGTGCGGCCCTCGCGCGCTGGGCGCAGGACACCGGCCGCCTGCTCATCGAGGACGACTACGACGCCGAGTACCGCTACGACCGCGCGCCGGTCGCGGCCCTGCAGGCGCTGGCGCCCGGGCACGTCGCCTACCTGGGCTCGGTGAGCAAGACACTCGCGCCCGCCCTGCGGCTGGGCTGGATCGTCGTCCCGGAGGACCGTCTGCCCGCCGTGGTCCGGGCCAAGCGGCTGGCGGACGGTGGCTCGCCGGTGCTCGAGCAGGCGGCGCTGGCGCGGCTGATCGTCTCCGGCGGCTACGACCGTCACGTCCGCGCCGCCCGCCGGCGGCAGCGGGCCCACCGCGATGCGCTCGTGGCGGCGGTCGAGGAGTTCCTCCCGGGGGCGCGCGTCGACGGGATCGCCGCCGGGCTGCACGCGACGGTGCGCCTGCCGGCGGCGGTCGACGCCGCGGCGCTCGAGCGGGCGGCCGCGATCCGGGACGTCCGCGTCTACCCGTTGTCGGCGTGGTGGGCGGACCCGCCGCCGCAGACGAACGCGGTGGTGATGGGCTACGGCGCCCTCGCTCCCGCCGCGATCCGGGAGGGCGTGCGGCGGCTGGCCCAGGCGCTCGACGAGGTCGGCGGCGGGGACTCCTAGCGCCCCTGCCAGCGCGGGGCCCGCTTCTCGCCGAAGGCCGCGACGCCCTCCCGGAAGTCCTCGCTCGCGAAGCACGCCTTGCGCAGCGCGATGAGCTCGGCGGCGACGTCGGCGCCGACCTCGCCCTCGGCGGCCAGCAGCGCGCGGATGACCCGCTTGTTGCCCTGCACGCTGAGGGGCGCGCCGGCGGCGAGCTGCGTCGCCCAGTCCAGGGCGGCGGCCTCGAGCTCGTCGTCCGCCACGACGCGGTTGACGAGGCCCCACTCAGCGGCGACGGACGCGTCGACGTAGCGGGCCAGGAGGAAGAGCTCGCGGGTCCGCGCGACCCCGACCGTGTCGATGAAGCGCCGCAGCCCCGTGTGCGAGTAGACCAGGCCGAGCTTCGCGGGCGGCATGCCGAGCTTGATCGAGCCGGCGGCGATCCGCAGGTCGCAGCCCAGCGCGAGCTCCAGCCCGCCGCCGATCGTGTGGCCCGGCAGCACGCCGAGGACAGGGACGTCGGTCGCGTCCAGCGCGTCGAGCGCGCTCGTGAACGGGTGGGCGACGAGCTTCTCCGCCTCCTGCGGGAAGACGTCCGCCGGGATGTCCCCGATGTCGTAGCCCGAGGAGAACATGCCGTCCTCGCCCGTGAGGATCAGCGCGCGGACGCCGTCACCCGCGGCGGCGCCGACCGCCGCCGCGATCGCGTCCAGGATGGGGTGGTCGAGCGCGTTGCGCTTGGCGGGGTTGGAGATGGTGAGCCGGCGGACCCCGTCCGCCGGCTCGTCGACCTTCAGCTGCCCGGGCATAGGGCGCGCATACTGACTACTCGAGGACCACCAGGGTGTCGCCCTCGTTCACGGCCTGGCCTTCCTCGCAGAGGATCTCCTTCACGGTGCCCGCGTCCTCGCTCTCGACGGGCATCTCCATCTTCATCGACTCGAGGATGACGAGCGTGTCGCCCTCGGCGACCACGTCGCCGACCTTGCACTCGACCTTCCAGACCGTCCCCGTGATGTGGGCGCCGACGTCGGGCATCGCTTGCGTCTCCTTCTCGACCTGCGGACTGTGCGGACCCTCCGGCCCCTGATCCGCGACGATACCCGCGCCCATGGACGCCACTTCCGGAGTCATCGTCATCGTCACCGCCTACAACGAGGGCGACCGGCTGACCGCCACCGTCGCGGCGCTGCGCGACGCGTTCGGCGCGGACACGCGGATCCTCGTCGCGGACGACCACTCCACCGACGACACGCCGGCGGTCGCCGCCGCCGCCGGAGTGGAGCACGTGCGCGCCCCGCGCAACATCGGCAAGGGCGGCGTGGCGACGCTCGCGGCCCAGCGGATCCTCGAGGACGTCCTAGTCGAGGACCCGCCCGTCGTGCTGCTCTGCGACGGCGATCTCGCCGCGACCGCGCACCAGCTCCCCGCGCTCGTCGACGCGGTCCGCCGCGGCGAGTGCGACCTGGCCGTGGCGTCGTTCGCGCGGCGGGTCGGCGGGGGCTTCGGCCTCGCCGTCGGCTACGCGCACGGCGCGATCGGGCGGCTCTGCGGCCTGGACCTGCGCGCGCCGATCAGCGGTCAGCGGGCGATGCGCGGCGCGGTGCTGCCCGTCGTCGTCCCGTTCGCGCCGCGCTTCGGGATGGAGATCGGGATGACGGTCGACGCCGCTCGTGCGGGGTTCACCGTCGGCGAGGTCGAGCTCGAGCTCACCCACCGCGCCACGGGCCGCACCCTCAGCGGGTTCCTGCACCGCGGCAGGCAGCTGAAGGACTTCGTCCTGGTGGAGATCAGCCGGCGCTGATCCTCCGGGGTCTGGCCGTGAAGTCGGCTGTTTGCAGGGATTTCGACCGGGGGGCGAAAACGCCTGACGATCTTCCGACCGCCTGTCGATGGGGGCGGAGGCACGCCGACCGTACCTTTGTCCCATGTTCTGCACGACACCACAGCGAGGGGCCAGCGCCGTCTCCTCCTGCGACGTCGCAGCTTCTCGCGTCGTGCAGATCCGTCGCCCGGGTGCCCTGACCCAGTGCTCGAGCGACATGGCGGTCCGGCTTCTGGCCGGGCGTGATTCTCCCGCGTGTGACGCCGCCATGAATCGCGTGGAGGGCCGGGGCTGAGGGGTTCCGCTGACGAGGACGGGACAGCCCCGTCAGCGGACGAGCCCCGGCCATCCACCCGAGCTGTACCCCGAAGGCCCCGCTGACCCCGGGGCCTTCGGTCGTTCGGCGCCGCGCGCGGAACGCGGGGGGCGCCGGGTAGGGTCGCGTCGATGATCCTCGCGATCGACCAGGGGACCACCGGCACGACCTGCCTCGTCTTCGACACGGACGGCGAGCTGCAGGGCCGGGCCTACCGCGAGTTCACCCAGCACTTCCCGAAGCCGGGCTGGGTCGAGCACGACATCGCGGAGATCTGGTCGGTCACCCACGCCGTCGCGGGCGAGGCGCTCGAGGACGCCGGCGTCGCCCACGGGGAGCTGCAGGCGGTCGGGATCACGAACCAGCGCGAGACGGTCTGCGTCTGGGACCCGTCCACGGGTGAGCCGCTGCACCGTGCGCTCGTCTGGCAGGACCGCCGCACCGCCGGGCGCTGCGACGAGCTGCGCCTCCACGGCCACGAGGCGATGGTCCGCACGCGGACGGGCCTGGTCCTGGACCCGTACTTCTCCGGCACGAAGATCGAGTGGCTGCTGCGCAACGTCGACGGCCTGGCGCAGCGCGCGGCCGAGGGCCGCGCGGTCTTCGGGACGATCGACAGCTGGATCACCTTCAAGCTCACGGGCGAGCACGTCACCGACCGGTCCAACGCCTCGCGGACGCTGCTCTACGACATCGCCCGCGGGGAGTGGGACGAGGAGCTGTGCGCGATGCTCTCCGTCCCGCCGCGCTCGCTCCCGGAGGTGCTCCCCTCCATCGGGACCTTCGGCACGACCCGGGCCGAGGCGCTGCACGGCCACGAGGTCCCGGTCGCCGGGGTCGCCGGGGATCAGCAGGCGGCGCTCTACGGTCAGGCCTGCCTCGACCCGGGCATGGGGAAGAACACCTACGGGACCGGCTCCTTCGTCCTGATGAACTCGGGCGCGGCGCCGCCGCTCGCGCCGCCCGGCCTGCTGACCACGGTGGCCTGGGGGATCGGGCAGCGGACGGTCTACGCGCTCGAAGCCGCGATCTTCGTCACCGGCGCCGCCGTGCAGTGGCTGCGGGACGGCCTGGGCATCATCGAGCAGGCGTCCGACACCGAGGCGCTCGCCGCATCACTGGACTCCAACGACGGCGTCTACCTGGTCCCGGCACTGACCGGGCTCGGCTCGCCGCACTGGGATCCGTACGCGCGCGGGACGATCGTCGGGCTGACCCGGGGAACCGGGCGCGCGCATCTCGCGCGGGCGACGCTCGAGGCGATCGCCTACCAGACCGTCGACGCCGTCCGGGCGATGGAGGCGGCGTCCGGGATGCCACTGACCGAGCTGAAGGCCGACGGCGGGGCCACGGCCAACGCCTGGCTGATGCAGTTCCAGTCCGACATCCTCGGCGTGCCGGTCGTCGTGCCGGAGGTGCCGGAGACGACGGCGCTCGGCGCGGCGCTGCTCGCGGGGGTCGGCGCGGGCGTCTTCTCGCAGCAGCACGTGGTCGAGCACTGGCGCGAGCGCTCCCGCTACGAGCCGCGGATGAACGAGGACGAACGGGCTTCCCTCCTGCACGACTGGCAGCGCGCGGTCGGCAGGTCACGGGGCTGGATCCAGGCGTAGGATCCGCGGACCATGGGGGCCGATCCGAAGCTCGTCAAGATGAAGGACCAGGTCTACAAGGACCCGCGCCCGAAGGAGTTCTTCGACCGCTACCACGAGCGCTCGCGTACACAGCCGCCCAACTGGGTCTACGAGCTCGTGCGCACCGCCACCTCGTTCTACGCGTACACGCTGCTACGCGCCCGGTCGATCGGCACCCACAACATCCCGCAGTCCGGTCCGGTCATCCTCGCGCCGAACCACTTCTCGTTCATGGACCACTTCCTCTGCGGGGCGTTCACCCGGCGCAAGCTGCGGTTCATGGCCAAGTCGCAGCTCTTCACCCCGCCGATGGTCCACATCTACTCGCCGGGGGGCGTCTTCCCGGTGCGGCGCGGCGTGCGCGACGAGGAGGTCTTCGTCACGGCGGAGACGATCCTCGAGGACGGCGGCGCGGTCTGCATGTACTGCGAGGGCGGACGCTCGCGGTCGGGCGCCCTCGCCGACAGCGCCAAGCCCGGCATCGGCCGCCTCGCGCTGCAGACGGGCGCCACGATCGTGCCCGTCGCGATCCACGGCTCCGCGAAGGTCCGCAACTGGAAGCGGCTGCAGTTCCCGAAGGTGACCGTGCAGTACGGGACGCCGTTCCGCTTCGAGAAGATCGGGCCGTCGGACCGCGGGCAGCAGCAGGCGGTCGCCGACCAGGTCTTCGCCGAGATCCGTGCGCTCTACGCGCAGCTGGACGAGGAGGGCGCCGAAGCCGTCGCCAGGAAGGTCCGCGCCGAGCGGCGGGCCCGCCGCGCCGCGGGCCCCGCGGCCGTCTGATGCGCCGGCGGC
>JAOPZU010000297.1 GCA_025963955.1 Solirubrobacterales bacterium | reverse complement strand
CCCGTGTGGGGCTCTCGCGAACCCCGCTAGGTCGTGGATTGCGGAGGTGATTTATGGTGTTCCTCAATCCACCTTGCGGAACATCTCGTTCGGCTGGTTCATCGCCCCGCCGTAGCTTCCCAGCGTGACAACCCTCCACCCTGACCATCCCTCCTCCGCAGGGCGCTTTTACGTCCGGCTTTTGGCAGCGACCGCATCCAGACCTTCATGAACCACTTGGGACCGCTCCACGAAGTTGCGGGACGACTGTACGGTCAGCGCCGTGCACCTCGATGGGGATCAGGTACGGCGTCCTTTCGGTATGATCGGTCTGCCGCATCGGGCGCTCGCTTCCGGACCTGTTGCACCTCCTCCAAAGCTGAGGCGTCGATCATCTGAGACTAATCAACGTCGGGGCAGGCCCGAGCGAGCGCCGCGGAGGCGCATCGAGGCCCGCCGACGCTCCAAGGGGCCCGGCTAGAAAACACACCCATCGTGATCGACTTAGGCGCGGACCTCGTTAACCCCGGTACAAGAACGGGCGCGACGGTCAGCGAGTCCACAAAGACGACAACCGAGATCGTCGGCAGCGTCATGGACGCGACCCGTAACGCTCGCCGCATCATGCCGCACGATCAAGACCGTTCCCCAGCGATGCCGGCGATGGCGGCCGAGGTCAGCGCGCCACCGTGCAGATAGTGGCAACGGCTCCGCCCGGCCACGTGCTGGACGGCTCGGACTCTGGCACGCGGCGCGGCAAACCATGATCCGACTTCCGGCAGAGCCAGAGTCACTCCAGAGTCCGCACGTTTGCCAGACGGCCTCGGAGGGGTGGCATGGCCGGTTCCGGCGATCCGGTGTGCCGGGCCCCCGAAAGACTTCATCTGGCACCGAGAAGATGGCCCTAGACCAATGTCTGGGGCTGTTCCCCGCCTGCCGCTTGCTCCCGGAAGGGCGTGCGGCTAGACAGTGGGGCTCCGGCGCGGGCGTAGTTCAGAGGTAGAACGTCAGCTTCCCAAGCAGGAACAGCGAGCCGTTCAGGGCCCGAAATTCTCAACAATTCAATCGCTTCCGACCGCCTCGACGTATTCCGCCGTCGTGCCCATCTGACGTCCGGAGTCACGTTCCAGCACCTCAGATTGGGTGCGGCGGCCCGGTTTTGCCTTCTTCCGGACCTCGATCTTCGGCCGCGACCGATAGCGGAGATGTTCCGGCAGGTCGGCCCGGTATCGGGTCTCGGCATCGCCGGGCTGGCAGCGGCCCTCGACCACGTCGGCCACATACCCCTGCCAGACCCGCAGGGCGCTGATGCCCGAGACCGATGGGCCAGACTGGTCGTAGGTCGCTACGAGCCTGCCGCGCCCGGTGATGTGGTTGAGCGCGGCCTCGGCGGCGGGCTCCGGCACATGCAGATAGGTCATGCCGGTGCGCGCGGTGCGGCGGAGGTCATGCCACGTCCAGTGCGCCGTGCTGGAAGTCTCCATCAGCCGCTTGATGAGCTTGCCGTTGCCCACGAACCCGTTCGTCGGCGACCTCCCGAGCAGTATCCACGCGGCGCCGACCTTGCCGGTGTCCATCGGCCAGACCAGCTTCAGTTCGGCTTGCGCGAGGCCCTCCAGCGGCACGATGTGCTCGTGGCCGTTCTTCACCCGCTCCCCGGGGATCACCCAGATCGCGCCATCCGCCACCACCTCGCCCACGGCGATGTCGGCGACTTCCGACACCCGGCAGGCGGTCAGGATCAGCATCCTTGCGAACACCCGGAGCTTCACCGGCTCGCGTTCAGCAGCACGCCAGACGGCGAGCCATTCATGGTCATCGAGCACTCGAGTTCGAGGCGCGACATGGGGAGCGATCAGGGCCCGGCCTTGCCGCGGCAACGGGTGCTGCTCGATCCATCCCATCGCCTCTGCGTAGGACAGCGCCGACGAGACGACCGTGTAGAGGAATGCGGCCGCGCCGGGTTTCTCCCGCGCCACCCGCGACAGCAGCCCGGTCCACATCTCCCGGCGGACCTCGCGCAGCGGCTGATCTCGGAGGCGCTTGGAGATATGGACCCGCAGGGCACTCGCCACCCGTGACGTGTAGGTCCGCGACCATGGGTCCTCGGCGGCGGCGATGCGCGCCCGCTGCCACTCCGCCAGTGCCTGCTCGACCGTGATGGCGGCGGATGCTGAGCGACGAGCATCGCGTGCAGCACGGCGTTCGCCGACTGGGTCGCCGCCCTGCTGAACGACGCCTAGTTGGATCAGCGCCTGCCGTCGAGCATCGACGACGCGCAGTGCCGGGTGCTCACCGAGCTTGATCGAGGTGCGGCGTCCATCCGATGTCCATGCCCGGACAGACCATGACGTGCGGCCGCTCGGCAGCAGGCGCAGCACGAGGCCGCGCAGCGTCGTGTCCCACACGTCGAGCACCGTCGTCCTGCTCTCGAGATGCAGATCGGCGATGGCCGCCTCGGTCAGCCGCGTCTTTACGACGCGATCTCCGGGCTGGACGTTGGCGCCGCCATGCTGCGCCGAACCTCGGAGACCTTGGCGGCACTGACCTTCAGGAGCCGCGCCGTCTCCCGAACACCACGCCCCTCGGCCAGCGCCTCTCGGACG
>JAOPZU010000269.1 GCA_025963955.1 Solirubrobacterales bacterium | reverse complement strand
ACGGGCCGCCCGTGAACCTCGCGGCCCGACTGGCCGAGCTGGCCGGCCCCGACGAGGTGCTCGTCGACGCGGAGGCACACGGGCCGCCGCTGGACCACGGGCACGCGATCCGCGAGGTGCTCCCGCGCGGCCTCCCCACGTCCCGCCGGACGTACGCCTTCCCGGTCCCGGTCCGGAATCCGACGCGGTAGGTCCTCTTCGGACAGACTACGGGCGTGCGAACACCTTTCCTGGCCGTGTGCGCGGTTCTCGCCGTCACGCTCGGGGCGCACGTGAGCCCGGCGAACGCGGCGGACCAGACCGTCCGCCTGCGCGCCACCTTCGAGAAGCAGCCGGCGACGGCGAGCTTCGACGTGCCCGCCGACTGGACGGCCGTGCCGCGTACCGGGGGCGTCACCCTGACCGCACCCTCCTCGCAGGCCGGCTGCCGCCACGTGCTGAGCGCCGACCTCGACGCGCTCTACGTCTCCCCCACGACCAACGCCGAGTCGTGGGTGCGAAGTCGCCTGGTCGGAGCCGGTCCGACGATCGCGCAGAGCCCGCCCGGCGAGCTGTTCTGGGCGGTCGCCGCGCGGCCCGCAGCCCCGCGGAGCGCCGGGACCGCCGCGCGCCTGACCGGCAAGGGCCGCTACGGCCCGATCGCGACGGAGGTGCGCTTCACCACCGCCCTGAGCGGCGACTGCGCCGCCGGCCAAGGGCTGCGCGCCGCCAAACGCCTGGCTCGGGTCCTGCCCAGCCTCACGCTGACCACCGCCCGCTGACCGCGGTCCGGCTGCCGCTCAGGCCGCGGGCGACGCGAGCACCGCGGGCCGACGATGCTCGTCCCACCAGCACAGCAGCGCCACCGCGGTGAAGCCGGCGCCCAGCACGCACACCCCGTCCCAGCCGCCGAGCGTGAAGGCAAGCGCGCCCGCCGCGCTGCCCGCGGCGCCCCACAGGAAGTTGTGCGTCATGTACGCCGTGGTCAGCCGGCTGCGCGCGTCGGGGGCCAGCTCGTAGATCGTGCTCTGGTTGAGGATGTGCTGGCCCTGGATGCCGAGGTCGAGCAGCACGATCCCGAGGATCACCGGCACGATCGACGTCGTCCCGAACGCCAGTAGCCCCCAGCCGGCGAGCACGGCGAGCCAGAAGCCGCCCGTGGCCGCGTGCTCGCGCCCGCCGTCCGCGAGGCGCCCGGCGTAGCGCGCCGCCCCCGCTCCCACCAGCCCGGCCAGGCCGAACAGCCCGATCGCGGCGTCGCCGTAGGCGTACGGCTCGCGCGAGAGCAGGAAGGTCAGCGACGTCCAGAGCGCGGAGAACGTCGCCATCCCCATGGCGCCGTAGGCCATCCGGCGGCGCAGGATCCCCTCGCGGCGCACGAGCGTCCCGATCGACGCGAGCAGCCGCCGGTAGGGCAGCGTCGCGGTCGGCGCCACGTCGGGCAGCGCGCGCCAGAGCGCCCCCGTCAGCGCGAGCATGACCGCCGCGCCGCCGTAGTAGACCGCGCGCCAGCCGGCGAGCTCGGCCACGACGCCGGACACCGTCCGCGCCGCGAGGATGCCGATCAGCAGTCCGCTCATGACGACGCCGACCACGCGGCCGCGGTCCTCGTCCCCGGCGAGCGTGCTCGCGAACGGCACGAGGACCTGCGCCACGACCGAGGTCACCCCCGCGATCGCCGTGCCGATCCCGAGCACCCACACGTTCGGGCTGACCGCGGCGACCAGCAGGCCCGCGGCGGCCACGAGCAGCAGGCGGCAGACGAGCCGCCGGCGGTCGACGAGGTCGCCGAGCGGGACGATGAACATCAGCCCGACCGCGTAGCCGATCTGCGCGGCGGTGACGAGCAGCCCGGCCACCCCGGAGGAGACCCCGAGCGAGCCGGCGATCGTGTCCAGCAGCGGCTGGGCGTAGTAGAGGTTCGCGACCGCCGCGCCACAGGCGATCGCGAGCAGCCGGACGAGCGCCGGGGAGAGCGGCGGGGCGGGCGTGGGAAGGGGTGCGGACGGCACCCGGCCAGGCTAGTGCGCGGCCGGCTCCGGGTCCGACAGCGGGCCGGTGCCCAGGCGGTCCAGCCCCGGGGAGGCGCCGTACCCGACGAGCTCGGACGCGGGGATGAACTGCTCCGGGTAGCCGTACATCCCGTGCTCGCTGATGTCCAGGCCAGCGCTCTCCTCGTCGGCCGTGACGCGCAGGCCGTAGGTCTTGCCGATGAGCCAGAAGGCCGCGTAGGACGTGAGGAAGACGAAGCCGCCGACGACGACGACGCCCACGAGCTGGGACCCGAGCTGCACGAAGGAGCCGGTGTAGAAGAGCCCGCCGCGGGAGCCGGGGAGGTTCGCCGCCGCCAGGCGCGGTGCGGCGAACAGGCCGCAGGACAGCGCGCCCCAGACGCCGCAGATGCCGTGGGCGGCGAGCGCGCCGACCGGGTCGTCGAGCCGCCGCTCGATCGCCAGCACGGCGTAGACGACGATGACGCCCGCGACGCCGCCGATGACGGGCGCGGCCCAGGCGTCGACGTACCCCGACGGGCCGGTGATGGCGACCAGGCCGGCGATCGCGCCGTTGCCCGCCATGCCGATGTCGAAGGTCGCGGTCTTGCGGTACATGACGAGCATCGCGGTCAGGACCCCCGCGCCGCCGGCCAGCTGCGTGATGACGGCGACCGTGGCGAAGCGCCCGTCCAGCGCGTTGAGCGTCGACCCGGGGTTGAAGCCGAACCAGCCGAGCCACAGGATCAGGACGCCGAGGCCGAAGAGCGGCATGTTGTGGCCGGGGATGGCGCGCGGACGGCCGTCCGGCCCGAACTTGCCGCGACGCGCGCCGAGCAGCAGCAGGACCGCGAGCCCGGCCGCCGCGCCCGTGATGTCGATGACGATGGACCCGGCGAAGTCCTGCACGTGGACCGCGCTCGCCAGCCAGCCGCCCCCGAAGATCCAGTGCGCCACCAGGGGGTAGATGACCGTCGAGAAGACGATGGCGTAGATGACGTACACGCCGAACTTGATGCGCTCGAGGGTCGTGCCCCAGACGATCGCGAGCGTCACGGCGCAGAAGGCGAACTGGAACAGCCATAGCGTCTCCATCGAGACCCCGTTCGCCCTCGACGGGTAGGCGAGCGCGAAGTGCCGGCTGACGTCGTCCCCCGCGAGGAACAGGCCGTGCGTCCCCATCAGCCCGCCGTCCCCGCCGAAGCCCACGGCGAACCCGACCGCCCACCAGCCGAGGCCGGCGATCGCGAAGTTCACAAGGATCTTCGCCACCACCGAACCGGCGTTCTTCCCCCGGACGAAGCCGATCTCGAGCATCGCGAAGCCCGCCTGCATGAAGATCACGAGGATCGCCGCGAGGAAGACGAAGGCCGAGTTGATCCCGACGCGGTCGGGCAGGCCGCCGCCGAGCCCGACGGCCTCGGTGGCGGTGTCGGCGAGCGCGGCGGGCGCCGCGAGGACGGCGAGCAGCAGCGCAGCCGGGAGCGCGCGCGCGAGCGTGTGGCGGAACGTCATGGACCTGGTTCTCCTGACTGCCGCCCCGGCGTACGACGGTGACCCTGCTGACCGCGGGCGGCGGACGATGCGGACCGGTGGAGCCTGCCGGGCGGGCCACCGCGGCGCCTCATCCCGGTGGACAAAGATCACCGGAGACGCTTGTCCCGGTGGAGCGCCGGCCCTCGTCTGGCAGAGTCCGGCCCACGCATGGCCGAGCCGACCTCCCGCCGCCTTCCCGCCGAGCAGCGCCGCGAGCAGCTGCTGGACGTCGTCACCCAGATCGTCCTGGACGAGGGGTTCGGCGCGGTCAGCATCGACCGGGTCGCCCGCGACGCGCAGATCGCGCGGACCGTCGTCTACTCGCAGTTCGGGAACCTCGAGGGCCTGCTCGAGGCGCTCGTGGACCGCGCCGCGGCGCGGGCCGTCGGCCAGGTCTCGGCGGTCATCCCCGAGCTCCCCGTCTCGCGGGACCCGGACGTCCTGCTCGTCGACGCCATCCGGGCGTTCACGACGCTCGTGCGCGACCACCCGCGCCTCTGGCGCCTGGTCCTGTTCCCCGTGGAGGGTGCCCCGCCGCTCGTGCGCCGCAAGGTCGCCGAGGGCCGCGCGAACGTCTTCGCGCTGCTCGAGCCGCTCGTGGAGTGGGGCGTGGCGCAGAGAGGCGGGCCCGAGGGGCTGGACACGGAGCTGCTGGCGCGCGGCCTGCTGACGATGGGCGAGGACGCGGCGCGCATCGTCGTGGCCGAACCGGACCGCTTCACGCCCGAGCGGATCGCGGACTTCACCGCGACGCTCCTGCGCTGGCTCGGACCGCCGGCGCCCTCCCCGGAGCGACCCGGCCCCGGGCCGGAGCCGGAGGCGTAGGCTCACCGCCATGCCCGAGGACGTCGCCGCCAACGAAGCGCTCATCGAGCGGCTCTACGCCGCGATGAACGACGGCGACGGGGACGCGATGGCCGCCTGCTACGCCCCCGACGCGACCTTCGAGGACCCGGCCTTCGGCCACTTGGAGGACGGCCGCGGCCAGGCGATGTGGCGCATGCTGTGCTCGCGCGCCGGTGGTGACCTGGAGGTCACGCTGGTCGAGCGCCGGGCCGAGCCCGGCGGCACCGGCACCGCGCACTGGCTGGCGGACTACACGTTCACCGAGACCGGCCGCAAGGTCCACAACGACGTGCACGCAAGCTTCATCTTCCGCGACGGGCTGATCGCCGCGCACCGGGACCGCTTCGACCTGCGGGTCTGGGGCGGGCAGGCGCTCGGGCCGATCCCGGGCCTGCTCGGCTACACGCCGCTGCTCGGGCTGATGGTGCGCCGCCGGACGGCCGGGAGCCTCGCGGGGTTCATGGCGAAGGACTGAGGCGCCGCAGGGGGCCGCCGCCCCGCCGGGCACGGAAGAAGGCGCGCAGCAGCTCGGCGCACTCGTCCCCCAGCACACCCGCCACGACCTGCGGCCGGTGATTGAGCGCCGGCTGCGCCAGCACGTCGAGCACCGAGCCGGCCGCGCCCGCCTTCGGGTCCGTCGCCCCGTAGACCACGCGCGGCACGCGACTGAGGACGATCGCGCCCGCGCACATCGCGCACGGCTCGAGGGTGACGACGAGCGTCGCGTCCAGCACCCGCCAGGAGCCGACGGCCTGCGCGGCGCGCCGCAGCGCCAGGATCTCGGCGTGCGCCGTGGGGTCCTGAGCGTGCTCGCGCTCGTTGTGACCGGCGCCCAGAACCGCGCCGGAGGCGTCCACGACCACCGCTCCGACCGGGACGTCCCCGTGCGCCTCGGCGCGTGCGGCCTCCCCCAGTGCGAGGCGCATCGCGGCGACGTCGCCAGGGTCCGGCGGGTCGGGCACGAACAGTCCGGGG
>JAOPZU010000254.1 GCA_025963955.1 Solirubrobacterales bacterium | reverse complement strand
GGGGCGCGCCTGAGGGCGCGGGGGTGGACGGGGGGGGGGGGACGGGCTTTGACACCCCGGGCCGCCGCGCCGCTCGTCCCGCCACCATCCGGACGGCATGGACACCGCACCGCAACCGGGGGACATCGTCCCGGATCGTCCGTCCCCTCCGCGGGTGGCGTGGCTCGCGCTCAAGCGCTTCCTGGACCACGGCATGACCGACAACGCGGCGTCGCTGACGTACTTCGCGATGCTGTCGCTGTTCCCGGCGCTGCTGATGGTGGTGTCGCTGCTGTCGCTGCTCGGCAGCCCCCAGCTGCCGGCCGACGCGGCGCAGTACCTGGCCGACAACGGGGCGGCCCCGAACACGGTCAACTCGGTGCGCGACGTGCTCGACACCATGGTCAGGACCTCGTCCGGGCAGTCCATCCTCACCTTCGTCGTCGCCGTGGCCCTCGCGCTGAACGGCGCTTCGGGCGCCTACGCCGCCGCGGGCCGCGCCTTGAACAAGGTCAACGGCGTGGACGAGGACCGCTCCTTCCTGCGCCGCAAGGTCACGGACCTCGCCGCCACGCTGGTCGTGCTGCTGCTGCTCGTCCTCGTGCTGGTCGCGCTGTTCCTCGGTGGCGGGATCGCGGACGACCTCTTCGGGACGATCGGGCTCGGGTCGACGGGCGCCGCCGTCTGGTCGGTCGCGCGCTGGCCGGCGGCCTTCGGCGCCGCCCTCCTGGCCTACGCCATCGTCTACGCCTTCGCCCCCGACGCGGAGCCACGACGCCTGCGCTGGCTCTCCCCCGGGGCGATCGTGGCGGTCCTCGTCTGGCTCGTCGGCTCGGCCGGGTTCGGCCTGTTCCTGAAGGCCTCGCCGGGGTACGGCGCGGCCTACGGCGCCTTCACGGCCGCGATCCTGCTGCTGCTGTGGCTGTACATCACGACGAACGCCTTTCTCTACGGCGCCGAGCTGAACGCCACGATCCGGCGCCTGGAGCTCACCGCGGACGGCGGACCGCCCTTCCCCACGCCGCCACCGGCTCAGGTCGGCGGGTTGCCGGGCGCGACGGCGTCGTCCCCCGGCGCCACGCCGTCCGCCGGGTAGGGCGTCCAGCCGGCGAAGGCGAACGGCAGGCCGGCCGCGCGGACAACGGCGCCGTGGGCCCGGACGAAGCCGTCGGCGTCAGCGAAGATCCGCCGGACGAGGTCCGCGGCCGTCGTCCCCGGGCCGAGCGTGCGCCCGGCCACGTCGGCGAGGAGCTCCTCCTGGGTCCAGGCCGGAGCGGTGCGCCCACGGGCCGGGATCGCCGCGAGCGCGACCGGTCCGGGAGCCCCGGAGGGCCGGTAGGCACCGAAGCGGGAGACGAAGGCCAGCGGTCCGTCGAGGGCGTACGCCCGCTCGTCCCCCGTGAACCGCGCCCCGTCGAGGCGCCCGAGGCGATAGCTGATCTCCGTCCAGGTCAGCTGCGTGAACTGCGTGGCGGTGACCCACAGCACGGCGGCGCGCACGGCGGTGCCGGGGCTGGCGAAGAGCGTGGCGGGCATCGAGCCGTAGATCGTCGGGTGGGAGGAGGCGCCGACGTCGAAGCCGTGCAGCTCGCCCGCGAGGACCAGGACGTCCCGGTCGCTGCCGGTGAAGTGCGCGAGCTTCGCCTGCAGCTGAACGGGCGCGGCGTTCGAGCCGAAGGCGAGCAGCGGGAAGCGCTCGCCGGCCGTGTAGGCCGCGAGGGTCCGGTCGACCTCCTCGCGCGGGAGCTGGTCCAGGACGCTGACATCCTCCCCGCGCAGCAGGTAGGACCTCGCCGGGCGCGCCCACGGGTAGCCGAGCGCCCGCTCGAGCAGCTCGGGTGGGCACTCGCGTGCCCCGAGCGCGGTCATCAGGCGCTCGACGTAGGCGAGGAAGCCGGCGTCGTCCAGCGCCAGCCGCGCCAGCAGCTGCGGGTCCTCGATCGGCGGCCAGTGGGTGTCGGTCATCGGGGGACGTCACTCCTCAGGCGCGGGGCGCAGGGTCATCGCCTCGGCCCACGAGCACATGCCGCCGCGGCCCGGGCAGGCGGCGCAGAGCTCGCGGAACGGACGCTCGGCCACCGGGAAGCGGCCCGCCAGCAGCGGTGCCGCCTGGGCGGCCAGCGCGGCCGCGAGGACCGGCAGGTCGGCGGCGGCGTGCGTGCTGGTCACGGGCTCGTCCGGTCGCTGGAGGAAGACGTAGACCACCTCCGCCCGGGGCGCGCCCGCGCGCAGGGCGGCGAGGGCGTAGATCCGGCGCTGGGTGGCGTAGCCGTGCTCCACCACGGCCTCCAGGTCCGCGCCCGCGACCTGGTTGGTCTTGTAATCGACGACGAGCCAGGTCCCGTCCTCGAGGACGGCGACGAGGTCGATGAAGCCGTTGACGAGCGGGCTCGCCGGGTCGGCGTCGTCCAGCGGGAAGGCGAAGGGCTCCTCGCGCCGGACCCGGACGGCGGCGGCGACCCGGGCGGCGACCGTGGTCCGGCCGAAGGCGTGCACGAGCTGCAGCAGGTCCTCGACCTCGGCCTCGGTCGGCTGCGCGCCCTTGTCGAGCGCGACCTCGTGCACGTCCGCAGCGGTGGCCGCGGCGGGATCCGGGAGGATCTCCAGCAGCGTGTGGGCCAGGTCGCCGCGCACGCGCGGGTCCAGACCCGGCGCCGCCTCCGGGGCGCCGGTGGCGTCGTCCGGGACCGGCGGCGGGTCCTGCTCGGGCAGGCCGAGCACGCGGCGCAGGTAGTAGCGGTAGCCGCACGCGAGATGGTCCTCCAGCGAGGAGTAGCTGAGGGTGGCCGGCGGCGGCGGGGGC
>JAOPZU010000241.1 GCA_025963955.1 Solirubrobacterales bacterium | reverse complement strand
CGCCGCGTCCCCGTCCGGCGCGTCGTCGAAGGCCGCCTCCTCGACCGTCCGCGTGGACGCCGAGCGGCTGGACCAGCTCATGCACTTCATGGGCGAGCTCGTCGTCCAGCGGACGCTCGTGGAGTCGCTCGCCGCGCAGGCCGGCGTCCCCGGCCTGGCCCAGGCGGTCCAGGAGCTCACGCGCTCCAGCCACGCCCTGCAGTCGATGGTCATGCAGATCCGGATGATCCCGGTCGAGGCCGTCTTCCTGCGCTTCCCGCGTCTGGTCCGCGACGTGTCGAGCAAGCTCGGCAAGCACGTGGACCTGCAGATCATCGGGCAGGACACCGAGCTCGACCGGACCGTCGTCGACGCGCTCGGCGACCCGCTCGTCCACCTGGTCCGCAACTCGCTCGACCACGGCCTGGAGTCCCCCGAGGACCGCTTGGCCGCCGGTAAGCCGGAGACCGGCACGCTGACGATCGGCGCCCGCCACGGTGGCGGCTCGATCATCATCAGCGTCCGCGACGACGGCCGCGGCGTGAACCCCGAGAAGGTCGCCGAGCGCGCCCTGTCCCGCGGGCTCATCACCGCCGAGCAGGCCGCGGTCCTGGACGTGGAGGGCGCCGTCGAGCTGCTCTTCGCCCCCGGCTTCTCCACCGCAGAGACCGTCGGCGACCTCAGCGGCCGCGGCGTCGGCATGGACGCGGTGCGGACGAAGATCCGCGCCCTCGGCGGCGAGGTCCTCGTGACGAGCGCGCCCGGGGAGGGCACGGCCTGCGAGATCCGCCTGCCCCTGACCCTCGCGATCATGAGCGCCCTGCTCGTGGAGGCGGACGGTCAGCCCTACGGCATCGCGCTCAACCGCGTGCAGCGCACGATGCGCATCGCCGGGCAGACCATCCGCTCCGTCGCCGGCGCTCCGATGCTGATGCTGGACGACGAGGCGATCCCGGTCCTCCCGGCCGCGGACGCCTTCGGCCACCCCGTCGACGACCCCCACCGTCCGCGGCACGAGGACACGCACATCGTGCTCGTCCACGTGAACGGGCGCCTGGTCGCGCTGAGCTGCTCCAAGCTCGTCGGCCAGCGCGAGCTCGTCACCCGGCCGCTGCCGCCCGAGGTCCACTCGGGCGCCGCCGTCTCCGGCGCCGCCGTCCTCTCCAACGGCTCCATCGTGCTGCTCGCCGACTGCGACGCGCTGCGCGACAAGACCCCCAAGCCCACCGTCTCGACCACCACCGCAAAGGCCGCGTGAATCCCCCGATGAGTACCTACACCGAGACCCAGCTCGACGCCCTGCGCGAGCTCGCCAACATCGGCTCCGGGCAGGCCGCGGCCGCCCTCTCGACGATGCTCGGCCACCCGGTCGACATCTCCGTCCCCACCGCCGCGGCGATGGAGCTGGCGGACGCGGTCGCGGTCGCCGGCGAGGCGGACGCGTCCTGCCACGGCATCCTCGTCCCGATCGTCGGCGACTTCGAGGCGGCCGTCGTCCTGCTCGTGCCCGACGACGACGCGCAGCAGCTGTGCGACGTCTACGGCCTGGACCCGCACAGCGAGGACGGCGCGTCCTTCCTCCAGGAGATCGGGAACATCCTCGGCACCTCCTACATCAACGTCCTCGCCGAGATGTGCGGGATGGACATGGAGCCCGCGCCGCCGCAGGTCGTCTACGACATGCTCGGCGCGATCCTCGCGTCCGTGCTCCTCGCCCGGGACGAGACCGCCGACATGGCGCTCGTGCTGGACAGCGCGCTGACGGTCGAGGGCCGCCCGTGCTCGCTCTCCTTCCTGCTGATCCCGGCGGGCGGCGGCGTGCACGAGCTGCTCGGCCGCATCGGCGTGGCCTGAGTCATGCCGCCGGAACTGCCCGCACGCATGGGCGAGTGGGTCATCGGCACCGAGCCGGGGACGGTGCTCTGCTGCATCGGCCTCGGGTCGTGCATCGGCCTCGCGCTGATCGACCGCCGCACCCGCATGGCCGGGCTCGCGCACGTGATGCTGCCCGAGGCCCCCGCGTCCACGGGCACCCGCCCGTCGCAGCCGGACAAGTTCGCCGACCACGCGGTGCCGAACCTCATCGCGGCGATGATCGAGCGCGGCTCGGCGCGGCACCGGCTGGAGGCCGTCCTCGTCGGCGGCGCCCAGATGTTCAGGTCCGAGCCGTCGCGTCCCGGCCTCAGCAGCCGCGACATCGGGGCCCGCAACGAGGCCGCCGTGCGCGAGCAGCTGGGCAAGGCGCGCATCCCCGTCCGCGCGGCGGCGACCGGGGGCGGCAAGGGCCGTTCGATGCGCGTCCACGTGCCCGCGGGCGAAGTCGTCTACAAGGAAGCGGCCGGCCTGCCGATCACCCTGCTCGAGGCCGACGCAGACACGCTGCGCATGGCCGCCTGAAGCGCCGCTCCCCCCGCCCGTCATGAACGACTTCCTCAACCCCGACGAGATCGAGGCCCTCTTCGCCCGTGCGAGCGAGGGCAACCTGCCGATGGAGGCCGCGCCCGTCGGCGCGAAGGGTGCCAAGCGCACGCGCTGGCTGCGGACCGTCGACTTCACCCGGCCGACGAAGTTCTCCACCGACCAGGAGCGGCGCCTGCGGCGCCTGCTCGACGGGTTCTGCGCCGTGAGCGCGCAGCGGGTCCACGGCGAGCACCGCCTGCCGCTGGAGCTGGAGGTCATCGACGTGCAGCAGCTGACCTGGGCCAACGCCTTCAAGCTGCTGCCCGACGCGTCGGTCTTCTGCACGCTGGAGACCGCGCCCCACGACGGCCGGATGCTCCTGAGCGCGGAGCTGCCGCTGATGGTCACCGCGGTCGAGGGGCTGCTGGGCGGGGACGCCGCCGGCGCCGTGAAGGAGCGGCCGCTGACGGACATCGACCTGATCCTCGTGCGGCGCCTGGCGCGCACGCTCGTGGAGGCCCTCTCGGGCATCTGGTTCGACCTCGCCGAGATCACGCTGTCGCTCGGGGACGTGGACGCGCTGGCCGAGCGGGTGCAGGTCGCCGCCGGCAGCGAGCCGACCCTGATGCTGACCATGGAGGCGCGGCTGCACCGCGGCTCGGGGACGATGGCGCTGCTCGTGCCGTACGCGGCGATCGCCCCGGCGGCCGCGGCCTTCTCCCAGCGCGAGGAGGACGGCGGCTCCCACGACCCCGAGTCCGTCCGCGCGGTGCGGGCCGGCCTGGAGCGCGTCGACGTCACCGTCCGCGCCGAGGTCGCCGAGACTCACCTGACCCTGGAGCAGATCCTCGCGCTCGCGCCCGGCGACCTGATCCGCCTGGACGCCTCGGCGGACGCCCCCGTGATGCTGTGCGCCGACCGCACGCCCGTGCACGTCGCCCGCGGCGGTCGCTGGGGCACGCGCCGCGCGGTGCAGATCACCGGCCCGGCGGAGGTGCCCGAATGACCTCCGAGCAGGCGCTGCTCCGGCTGGCCGCATCGACCCTCGACGCCATCCGCGGCGTGCTGGAGACCTACGCCCCGGGCGCGGTCAACCCCGGCGCCGTCGGGGCCGTCCCGGCCGGCGTGCACCCGATGGCCGCCGCGCAGACGCCGGCCGTGATGGCCGACGTCGGCTACGTCGACGGCGTCACCGGCGGCAACGTCATGGTCATCGGGGTGGAGGGCGCGCGGCGCCTGGCCGCCGCGATGATGGGCGGCGACCCGAACGACGTGATCGCGGGCGGCGAACTGAGCGAGCTCGACTTCTCCGCCGTCGGCGAGGCGATGAACCAGATGATGTCCGCCGCGGCGATGGCGACCTCCGCCGTCCTGGGCGACGAGGTCGAGATCGCGCCGCCGAACGTCCGCCTGGTCCAGTCGCTCGCGGAGGCGCAGGACGGCGTCGAGCAGGTCGGCCTGGCG
Organism: Solirubrobacterales bacterium; assembly: GCA_025963955.1. Lineage (GTDB taxonomy): Bacteria > Actinomycetota > Thermoleophilia > Solirubrobacterales > Solirubrobacteraceae > Paraconexibacter. Next base: position 767 of record JAOPZU010000241.1, on the reverse strand, counting down.
TGCACCGTCGAGTTCACGCTCTGCGGCGCGCCCTGCCTGCTCGTGCAGCTCGTCCCGCACGCGTTCATCGTCCGGATGACGCGGGCCCTCGACGAGCACACCGAGTCCTACGAGACCGCGCCGCTCTCCGACGCGCTGCGCCACGTCCCGGTCCGCGTCTGGGCCGAGCTCGGCCGCGCCCAGATGCCCTCCGGCCGTGTCGTCGGCCTGCCCTCCGGCGCGCTCGTCGAGCTCGACCGCGAGGTCGAGGACCCGATCGACCTCTACGCCGACGGCATGCGCTTCGCCACCGGCCGCCTCCAGGTCTGCGAGGACGGCACGCTCGCCGTTCGCGTCGTGGAGATCGTCGAACCCACTTCCCCCCTCATCCACAGCCCCGAATACAAGGAGGTCGCCTGATGGCCCGAGTGCTCGTCGTCGACGACGCCGCCTTCATGCGCAAGATGGTCACCGACGCCCTGACCGGCGGAGGTCACGAGATCGTCGGCGAGGCCGGTAACGGTGTCGAGGCGGTCGCTCGCTACCAGGAGCTCCGCCCCGACGTCATGACCCTGGACATCACGATGCCGGAGAAGGACGGCATCGCGGCGCTGAAGGAGATCATCGCGATCGATCCCTCGGCCAAGGTGATCATGTGCTCCGCCCTCGGGCAGGAGTCCAAGGTCCTGGAGTCCATCAAGCTCGGCGCGAAGGACTTCGTCGTCAAGCCGTTCAAGCCCGATCGCGTGCAGGGAGCCGTCAGCAAGGCCCTCGGCTAGAGGCCGGCG
>JAOPZU010000210.1 GCA_025963955.1 Solirubrobacterales bacterium | reverse complement strand
AGCGGCGCGTCGTCCTCCCACGCGTCCGGCGCCTCCGCCGCGAGCACCTGCGACAGCCGCGCCGCCATCTCGCGCAGGTCCTGCAGGGCCCGCCGGACGTCCTCGTCGGCCCGCTTGCGGCGTTCGGTCAGCCAGCGCTCGGCCTGCTCGAAGCGCTCGGTGCCGAACAGCCGCGCCAGGAGCTCCTCACGCTCGTCGCTACGCGCATGGAGGAAGGTGGCGAACTGGCCCTGCGGCAGCAGCACGACCTGGCAGAACTGCTCGCGGTTCATCCCGAGCAGCCGGTCGATCTCGTGCTGGACCTCCTCGACCCGTGTGGCCTTGACGACCGCGCTGCCGTCGGTGGCGATCGCCTCCAGCACCACCGTCGGAGCGACCGTGCGCACACCCGTCCCGCGCTGCTTGGGCCGCTCCTGCTTCGGGGTGCGGGTGATCCGCAGCCGCTCCCCGCGCAGCGTCAGCTCGAGCGTGACCGACGTCGGCAGCTCGGGCGCCGCGAGGTCCGCCCGCTCGCGCCCCTCGCCGCCCCGCGCGCCGGGCAGGCGCCCGAAGAGCGCGAAGACCACCGCGTCGAGCAGCGTCGTCTTCCCCGCGCCCGTCTCCCCGTGGAGCAGGAAGAGGCCCGCCTCGGACAGCGCGTCGAAGTCGACCTCGACGCAGCCGGCGAAGGCCTGCAGCGCCTGGACCTGAAGCCGGTGCAGGCGCATCAGCCCGAGACCGCCTCGGCCACGCGGCGTGCCACGAGCGCGTCGTCGAGCAGCGCCTGCTCGGCGTCCGAGGGGCCTTCGCCACGGACGTCCTCCACGAACGCGGCCGCGAGCTGCCGGTCGTCCAGGCCCTTGAGCCGGACCGCGTAGGAGTCCTCGGAGCGTTCACCGGCGCCCTGCGGGTCGAAGGCGAGCACGACCGCGTGCGGGAAGCGGGTGCGCAGCCGCGCCATCGCCTCGGCCGGGCGGGCGGTGTCGGTGAGCGTGGCCTGCACCCAGGCGGTCTCGGCGCTCGCGTGCGCCGGATCCTCCAGGAGGACGTCGAGCTCCCCGCGGAGCACGGCCAGCGGCCGGGTGACCGGGCACGGCAGCAGGTCGACGACCGGAGACGACCCGGGCTCGTCCGCCAGCGTCACCAGGGCGACGCTCTTGCCGTGCCCCGCTTCGGAGAAGGAGAAGGCCACAGGCGACCCGGCGTAGCGCCCGTTGCCGCCGACGCGCTGCGGCGCGTGCAGGTGACCCAGCGCCACGTAGTCGATCCCGGCGAAGACGGAGGCCGGAACCGCAGCGGCGCCGCCCACAGACAGGTCGCGCTCGCTGTCGGACTCCGCGGCCCCCGCGACGAAGGCGTGGGCCAGGACCACCGCGCGGGTTCGTGCGGGCCGCGCCGCGCGGTCCGCCCGCACCCGCGCCATCGCGGCCGCGAGCACGGGGCCGTGGCCCCGCTCGACGACCTCCAGCGGACCGCGGGCCACGTCGGGCTCCAGGTACGGGATCCCGTAGAACGCAACGTCCCCGACCATCACGGGCCGGCCGACCGTCGCCGGGTCGGTCAGCACGTGCAGCCCGGCGCGGGACAGGAGGCCGGAGCCGAACGCCAGCCGCGTGGCGGAATCGTGGTTGCCGCTGATCAGCACGACGGGCGCGATCTCCGCGAGCCGGCGCAGCGCCTCGTCCGCGAGGCGGACGGCGTCGACCGGCGGCAGCGCGCGGTCGTAGAGGTCGCCGCTGACGAGCACCGCGTCCACCCGCGCGTCGCGCGCGCTCTCGACGAGCCAGTCGATCCACGTCGCCTGGGCGTCGAACAGCGAGACGCCGTGGAACGAGCGCCCGAGGTGCCAGTCGGCTGTGTGGAGGAACCGCATCGTCCGAGGGTGTCGCGCCCGGCGGACGGAAGCTGACGCGCATCCCGCGTTCTCCGCACTTCCGCTGCACTTCCGCTGCAGTTCCAGGGCGATCCGGTCGCAAGCCGCGTTGCAGGCGGCACGATCCTGCTGTCGTCGGCACGACGACGCACCGCGGCATCACGCTGCTACGGGGCGCGTGAGCGCGCGGCGCGGTGAGCCGGCCGCCGGCCGGCGCTCACCACACGAAGCCGTTGAGCACCGTGAGCATCTGCGTCCGCTCGACGGGGCCGAAGCGGACGATCCAGCCGCCGGCGTGCTCCTGCCGCAGCGTGGCGGGGACGCCCGAGTCGACCAGCTGGCGCTGGACCTGGTCGGCCCGCCGGAAGCCCGTCGCGCCGTGGTAGAGGACGTCGATGCCGAAGCGGTCGCGCTCGACGGGCCAGATCGAGATCTTGTCCGGCCGCGTGGGGCCGGGCAGGTCACGACCCGCTTCGCGCAGCTCGTCCGGCTCCGCGGGCGGCTTCGCGTCGTCGAACTCGTCTTCGAGAGGACTCCCTGACACATCTCGCAGCCTAGAACTGCGCCCGAGGAATCGAGCCGCCACGCGAGGTTCCTCGAAGGTAAAGCGGCGACGCAGTCGCTGCTTTACCCGACTTCGGCCGGCTCGTCCTTGCCCTGCAGCCGCTCACGGCCGCGGCCGACGGCCGCGATGAACTTCGACAGGTTGACCTCGAGCGTGTTGAGGATCTCGTCGGCGTAGTCCTCGGCGCCGAGGCGGATCTCCCGCTCGCGGGCCCGTGCGTCCTCGACGATGTCCTCGGCGGCGCGTTCGGCCTGCTTCGTGACCTCCTCCTGGGAGATCAGCTGGTCCTGCTTCTCGCGCGCTTCCTTGATGATCCGCTCGGCTTCGCGCTTGGCTTCCGCGAGCATCTCCTGACGCTCCTTGACGATCCAGCGCGCCTGCTTGATCTCCTCAGGGATCGTGGCGCGCATCTGATCGAGGATGTCGTAGATCTCTTCCTTGTCAACGCGGACGGTGTCGCTGAGCGGCACCGGCTTGGCGTTGTGGACGAGATCGTCGAGCTTGTCAATGAGGACCAGGACGTCCATGGCTTCGCCTTAATTCGCTGTCTTCATGGTCGTTCCTTCACGCCTTGCGCGAAAGCTCCTCCTGGAGCCTCGCCGCGACACGCGGGGGAACCAGCCCGTCGATGGTGCCGCCGAACGTGGCGAGCTCCTTCACACCGCTGGAACTGAGGAAACTGTACTGGGGAGAGGCCATGACGTAGAAGGTGTCCACGTCGGGTGCCTGGATCCGGTTGAGCTGGTTCATCTCGAACTCGTACTCGAAGTCGGAGATCGCCCTCAGGCCCTTCACGATCGCCCGTGCACCGACGCGCCGCGCGAACTCGACGACGAGCACGTCGAAGGGCTCGGGCCGGACGTTGTCCAGATGCGCGGTGGCCTCCTCGATGAAGCCGAGGCGCTCGTCGATGTCGAAGAGCGGCTTGTTCTTGCGGACGGACAGGTTGACGACGGCGACGACGACCTCGTCGAAGACGTGCGCAGCGCGCGCGATGACGTCCAGGTGACCGTTCGTGATCGGGTCGTAGGACCCGGGGCAGACGGCGATGGACTTGCGCGGGATGTCGCTCATGCGGTGTGGATCCGGATCAAGGTCGTGCCGTAGCGGCGTTCTTTGCTCATCGGGAGGCGGTCGAGCGTCATGGGCGCACGGCGCCCGGATTCGGTGATGACCCGGCCGCCGGCGGCCAGGACGGCGGCCACGTCGTCCTGCAGGGCCGTCCCCAGCTCCTGTGCGAGCAGGTAGGGCGGGTCCATGAAGATCAGATCGTATGCCTCTGCCGCGCGGCGCGCCTCCTGCAGCGCCCGCCGCGCGTCGCCGCGGACCAGCCGGCCGCGGTCCGGACCGATCTCCAGGGCCTTCAGGTTCTCCTGGATGACGGACGCGGCGCGGCGATCCTCGTCGCAGAAGAGTGCGAAGCCGGCCCCGCGGGAGAGTGCCTCGATTCCGAGCGCCCCGCTCCCGGCGAAGAGGTCCAGCACGCGCATGTCCTCTTCCAGCGGGCCGAGCATCGAGAAGACGGCCTCGCGGGTGCGGTCCGACGTCGGACGGGTGTGGTCGCCCAGCGGGGCGACCAGGCGGCGCCCACGGTAGGTGCCGGCGATGACGCGCATCAGGCCCCGAGCGCCTCGGCCTCGGCGTCCAGCACGAGGTCGGCGATCAGCTCGTGGTCCGGCGCCCGCAGGGACGGGTCGGCGTCGAGGAGCAGCTGCGCGCGGTGATGGGCGCGGGCCAGCAGCTCGCCGTCCTCCGGCAGCCGCGCGAAGCGGTGCCGGGCCAGGCCGGACTGGCGCGTGCCGGTGATCTCGCCCTCGCCGCGGAGCTCGAGGTCGATCTCGGCCAGGCGGAAGCCGTCCGTGTGCGCGGCCAGCGCCTGCAGGCGCTTGGAGTCCGCGGGGCCGAAGAGCAGGCACAGCGAGGCGTGCTCGCCGCGGCCGACGCGCCCACGCAGCTGGTGCAGCTGGGAGATGCCGTAGCGCTCGGCGTCCTCCACGATCATCACGGTCGCGTTCGGGACGTCGATCCCGACCTCGATGACGGTCGTGGCGACGAGGACGTCGGCCTGGCCCGCCGCGAAGCGCGCCATGACCTCGGCCTTCTCGCGCGACTTCATCTGCCCGTGCATGAGCACGACCTCGAAGTCGACGAGCTCGCCGGTCCGCAGCCGCTCGTACTCGGCGGTCGCGGCCCGAGCGGCAAGGGCCTCGGACTCGGAGACCAGCGGGCAGACGACGAACGCCTGGCGGCCGGCGCGCAGCTCCTCCCGCAGACGCTCGTAGGCGCGCTCGCGGCCCGCCTCCCCCGTGACCAGGTGGGTGAGGATCGGCTGCCGGCCGCGGGGGAGCTCACGCAGGGTGGTGACGTCGAGGGCACCGAAGGAGGCGAGCCGCAGCGTCCGCGGAATCGGCGTGGCGGTCATGTGCAGCACGTGGGGCATGTGCCCGGCGCGGGCCTTCACGTCGAGCGCGCTGCGCTGCCGCACGCCGAAGCGGTGCTGCTCGTCGACCACGGCGAGCGCGAGATCGCGGAAGGCGACGTCCGGCTCGATCAGGGCGTGCGTGCCGACGACGAGGTCCAGGTCCCCGGAGGCGAGGCGCTCGAGGATGACGCGGCGGCGTGCAGTCGTCGTGGAGCCCGTGAGCAGCGCGCCCT
>JAOPZU010000176.1 GCA_025963955.1 Solirubrobacterales bacterium | reverse complement strand
CTGCCGGCGAGCGCGCGACGGACGGGCTGCAGCCGCTCGATCACGAGACGAGCCTCGTTGAGCGCTTCCGGTATCGGGCCTTCGACGCGGTGATCCTCGACCAGTTGCTGACGCGCGCCGGTGCCTCGCTCGCTTCCCCGGTAGCGCAGCACCCGTAAATAGGCCTCCGGCAGGTGGACTTGCGGACGGGCCGCGAAAAGGAGGCATCCGGCGACGGTCAGGTCGCTCCCCTTCATCAGCCCGCGTGCTTGCACCAGTCGGGTGTTGTCCGGCGCTCCGAGAGCATCGGCGTACGCCTGTAGCAGCGGGGCACGTACCTCCTCCAAGCCTACCCCGGCCAACGCACGCGCTTCGTAGCTCCCGTGCCCGCGATCGTAGGTCAGCTCTTGGCGCTGTGTGAAGCTGAGCTTCCGCGTCTCGTCGCCCATGCGCAGCAGGACCTCGTCGCGCTGGTTTGCGTGGACCACCCCGTCGCTCGGGCTGACGTCGAGGACCAGAAGCTCGTCAGGCTCTCCGCCATCGTTGATGCAGGCGATCGTCGTCGCGACGGCCCGGACTGGTGGCACGCAGAAATCGACGTGCGCCTGCATGAGGTCGTTGAGCCGTGAGCCGAGCGCGCCGATCCCCTCCACACGGCCGTCGGACAGCCCGACGACGATGGTCCCGCCGTCTGCGTTGGCGAACCCGACGAGTGCGTCACCGAGCGCGCGCGCCTTGATCCTCGTCGACTTGCGGTCGAACCACTGGTCCTCGCGCAGCGCGAGCAGCGCGCCACCCACCTGGTCATGGGTTGCTGCCAGCGCCGCTTGCACGTGGACCGAAGACACAGCTCTACTCTAAACGGTTGAGAGTAGGTTCGATCAGACGCTTCCAACGACCCGGACGAGCGGCCTGCCGCAGCGAATGGCGCCTCATCGCCGCCACCCACAACCTGCTCAAGCTCCACAACCACCGCCTCACGACCGCCACGCCCTGACCAGGCGCGGCGGCCGCCGGACCCGGCTCGCCACTGCTCGGCGGCAGCCCGGCTCAGCTCTCGCGATTTACTCTGAAGCCTTCAGGCTCCGCCGTCCGCCCTCGGTGCCCGGATCGCGATCACGACCCCGCCGGCGAGCACGACGGCGCTGACGATCGCGAACGACCACATCCAGCCGGCCACGACCGCGTCCCGGACGATCTCGATCCCCCGGCCGGCGCCGGGCCCGCCGCCCAGAGCCTCCAACGCGCGCGCGGGCGAGCGCAGCGCCGTGTCCGCGACCCCATCGGGGAGGTCCCGGAGGTGGTCGCCGACCGACGCGCGGTAGGCGGTGTTGAACGCCGAGCCGGCGACGGCGATGCCGACGGCGGCCGACAGCTCCCGCGCGAGGTCGTTGACCGCCGACGCCACACCGTGCTTCGACGGTGGGACGGCCTCGATGATCATCTCGGTGGGCGGGGCCATGGCCAGACCGATACCGCCCCACATCAGCGCCGCCCCGACGGCGAACGTCCAGTAGCTCTGCGGCCAAGCCACCGCCATCAGGATCGCCACGAGCGCACCGATGCTGGTCAGCGCCATCGCGCCGACGATCAGCCGGCGTCGGCCGATACGACGGGCCAGCCAGGGACCCAGCGGCGTGAGGGCGTAGCCCAGCACCGGCGGCACGACGCCGAGTGAGTTCTTCAGGGTCGAGTAGCCGAGCACGTAGCCCTGGTACTGGATCGAGAGGAAGAACAGGGCGAAGTGGGCGAAGAACATGACGAACAGCGCCAGCGACGCCGTCCCGAACGTGCGGTCGGCCAGCAGGCGCACGTCGAGCAGCGGGGACGGGTGCCGCAGCTCCCACCGCACGAAGGCGATCAGCAACACGGTGCCCGCGAGCGCCGGGCCCACCGTCAGGGCGGCGAGCCATCCGTGGGTTGGCCCCTCCGTGACGGCGAAGGTCAGGCACCCGACCGCGCCGATCGAGGCGAGGGCGCCCACCGGGTCCAGCGACACCGCGTGCTCGGCCTTCGTCTCGGGCACGCCGAAGAACGTGAGGACGAAGAGGACCGCGGACACTCCCGCGAAGACCAGGAACGGCACCTGCCAGCTGAAGTACTGCACCCCGACGGAGAAGATCAGCAGGCCCGCGACCGCGCCGATGATCACGCTGATCGCCCATAGGCCGACGGCGACCGGGCGGCGCTCCGGGGGGATGGCGGCGGTGATGGTGGCGAGCGTCCCCGGGAACAGGAGGGCAGCGCCCGCACCGGCCACGCAGCGACTGACGATCACCGCCTCGATCGACCCTGCCACGCCGGTCCACAGGACTGCGAGGGTCAGGATGATGAGGCCCACGAGCATGCCCAGGCGGCGTCCCCAGCGGTCGAGGAGCGCTCCGGCCGGCAGCAGGAACGCCGCCACCACCAGGGGAAAGGCGTCGGTCGCCCACTGCAGGGCGCTCTGGTCGGCGCCGAGGTCGCGGCCGATGTCCGGCACCACGGCGATCGCCCCGGCGGTGAGCCCCATGATGACCGCGATGGAAGCGCAGCAGGTGGCGATCATGAGCGCCAACCGGCGCGATGACGGGTTCGACCCGCTGGCGGGTGAGGGTGGGGCGGCGACGGCCACCACGCGACCATACATGGTGTTCAGACTTGCTGTCTTGCTTTACGTCGTCGTCGCCAGCACCTCGACCAACCCGGTTCCGCCGTCCACGCGGACGCGCATGCCGTCCCGCAGGTCGCGGGTGCCCGTGCGGGTGTTGGCGACGCACGGCAGCCCGAGCTCGCGGCAGACGATGGCGGCGTGGCTGAGCGCGCTGCCCACGTCGGTGACGACCGCGCGCGCGAGCGGGAACAGGGAGGCCCAGCTGGGGTCGGTCGCCCGGCACACCATGACCGTGCCGTCGGGGACGTCCGCGGCGCCCAGATCAGTGATGACGCGCACCGTCCCCTCCACCACGCCGGCGCTCACGCCGAGCCCTGAGAGGGTCGCGACGGCGTCATCACCGGCGCCCGGGTCCGGATGCGCTTCCGGCCGCGGCGCCCCGTGCCAGACGTGCGGCAGCGCCATCTCCGCGTAGGCGGCGTGATCGGCGGCGCGCTGCGCGACAAGCGCGGCGAAGCCCGCCCGGTCGTCGGCGACGAGCTCGTCGATCGTCAGGAACTGCACGTCGGAGGCCGCTGACAAATGACCCTCGGCGTGGAGGAGCTCACCCACCCGGCGGGACGCAGCGCGCGCCACGTCGACGCTGCGCAGCATGCACGCGCGTCCGGTCTCCCGCCAGTCGGGGACGTGCGCCGCGAAGCGCACGAGCGCTCGCGCGGGGCGATGCGCGGCACGCGGCAGCCCGGCGGTGAGCCGGCGCACCGCCTCCTGCTGCTCGAGCTGGCGCCGCTGCGCCAGGGCCGTGAGGT
>JAOPZU010000325.1 GCA_025963955.1 Solirubrobacterales bacterium | reverse complement strand
GTCGCAGCGCCGGTCACCGCCGCGAGCGCGAGTCACCGCCGCCGGGCGCGGGCCGTCTCCGTCGCCCCGGGGTCACCGTCACGGCGCTGCTCGATGCGGTGTGATGCCCGAATGAGCCAGTCCGACGCCGCCCCGGCCTCCGCCGCGACCGCCCCCGCTCCCGCCGGCCCGCTCGTCGCGGTGATCACCGGCGCGTCCAGCGGCCTGGGCGAGGCCGCCGCGAGGCGCCTGGCGCGGGAGCCCGGCGCCCGGATCGTCCTCGTCGCCCGCCGCGAGGAGCGCCTGGAGGCCCTGGCCGCCGAGCTGCCGTCGACGACGACGTGGGTGGCCGCGGACCTCACGGACGAGGACGCTCCGGCCCGGGTGCGCGACCACGTGCGCACCGAGCACGGCCTGCCGACCCTGCTCGTGAACAACGCGGGGGCCGGCTTCCGCGCGCGCTTCGGCAGCCAGGAGAACGGCGGCTGGGAGAACGTCCGGAGGACCATGGCGATCAACTTCGACGCCGTGGTCCGGCTGACCGAGGCGTTGCTCCCCGACCTGCGCGCCGCCGCGCCCTCGTCGATCGTCAACGTCTCGAGCACCGCCGCGCGCGTCTCCCGCCCCGGCACGGGCGCCTACTCCGCGAGCAAGGCCGCGCTGGCGCTGTGGACGGACGCGCTGCGCCTGGAGGAGGCCGCCCACGGCGTGCACGTCGGCAACGTGCTGCCCGGGTTCGTCCCGACGGAGGGCTTCCCCCAGACCGAGCTCGTGAGCAGCCGGCTGGGCCGGCGCCTGCTGGGGACCCCGGAGGGCGTCGCCGAGGCCATCGTCGAGGCCGGGCTCGGCCGCAAGGCGGAGCGCTACACGCCCAAGGTCTACGGGATCGCCGCCGCCCTGCGGTTCGCCGCCCCGGGGCTGACCCGCCGCGTCATGGGCACGGACGCCGCGAAGGCGATGACCACGAAGACCGTCTCGGACGACTGACCGCCGCGGCCCCCGGTGACCGATCCCGCGCCGATCTACCGCGCCCCGATGCGGGCCCGCGACCGCGACGCCCCCGAGGGCGCAGGGCCGGCGTTCGGCCTCGCCCACGGCCTCGTCGGCACCGGCGACGCGCTCGACGACGTCCCCGCCGCCCTCGACGAGGCCGTCGCCGCGGCCGCCGATCGCCACGGCGAGAAGGCCGGCCGCATGCTCCGCCGCTTCGCCGCGGTGCCCGAGGGCGCGTTCGTGTGGACCCGGCAGGCCGACGGCGCCTACCGCTTGGGTCGCCTCGCCGGCCCGTGGCGGTACCAGGACACCGCGGCGGCGCGGGACGTCGGGATCCACCACGTGCGGCCCGCCGACTGGCTCGAGCACCCGTTCGGCGAGGACGAGGTCCCCGCCGGCGTCGCGTACACCTTCGGCCGCGGCGGGCGCAACCTCCAGCGCACCCACGACGCGGACGCCGAGCGCGAGACGGCCGCGCTCTGGGAGCGCCACGCCCCGGGCTGAGCCCGCCCGGCCCGGCCCCGCGTCCGCCGTCCGCACGCCCCCGAGGGCGGCCGTCGCCTACCGTCTCCCCATCGAGGCTCCCGGCACCCCCCAGCTGCGCATCGAGTCGCGCGACCGCGTCACCGAGCTCGTCCTCGACGTCCCCCGCTGGATGAACGACGACGTCCGCTCGATCCCGGGGCGGTACTTCGACTGGAGCAACCACGTCTGGCGCGCGCCCCTGAGCGTCCACGCCGCGATCGTCGCGCGCCGGCTCCTGGACGACACGCGCGCGGGGCTGTTCCCCGACGACCACGTCGCCGCGTGGCTCGGCGGGATGTCGCGCTGGCACGGCGAGACCACGGTGATCGAGCTCGACGACGGGCCCCGCCTGGCGGTCGTCACGCTGCTCGGCGAGCCGCCGTCGCGCCTGACCGAGGTCTCCCAGCGGCTGAGCCCCGAGGCTGCCGCCGAGGCGCTGGGCATCGAGAGCCGCGCGGTCGACCTCCTGCCGTTCGACGCCGAGGGCGTGGGGCTCCTGGACCGCATCGACGGGCTCGTCGTCGACACGCTCGAGATGCTCGCGTCGGCCGAGCTGCGGATGGGCCGGATGCCCGCCGCGGCCACGCTGCGGGCCGGCCGCGACGACCAGAAGACCGCGCGGCTCGAGCTCCTGCCGGGCTGGAGCACCCGGCTGCACGCCGCCTTCGCCGCGCTGCCCGAGGCCGTCCCGCTCGACACCACGCCCGGGCGCGGCTACCGGCGCGGCGACGCGCCGATCGACGCCGCGACGACGCTGGCGGTCCCCGCGGACCCGTCCCTGCTGGAGGGCGTGGAGCGCCTGATCCGCGAGCACCCGACGCTGCTCGTCACGACGGCCGCGCGCGACCAGCTCGCCACGATGCGGGTGGAGCACGAGGAGCGGATCGAGACGATCGACCTGTCCCAGGCCGAGCGCGCCAGTCCGCTCAGGCGCACGAAGGCCGGCGAGCCGCTGGTCCTCGGCGGCGAGCTGCAGCCCTTCCAGCACGCGGGGGTCCGCTACCTGCTCAAGCGCCGCCGGTCGTTCCTCGCGGACGAGCAGGGCCTGGGCAAGACGGTCCAGGCGCTCGCGACGCTCGAGGTCGACGGCGCGTATCCCGCGGTCGTCGTCTGCCCGGCGGGGATGAAGCTCACCTGGCAGCGCGAGGCCGCGAAGTGGCTGCCCCACCGCACCGTGGCGGTCCTCCACGGCCGCGGGCAGGTCCAGTGGGATCCGC
>JAOPZU010000076.1 GCA_025963955.1 Solirubrobacterales bacterium | reverse complement strand
GACGACCCCGAGGTCGGCGTGCAGTGGCCGCTCATGGCCGCGGAGATCCAGGTGTCGGCGCGGGACGCGACCGGTCCGAGCCTCGCGGATGTCTCTGCGGCATTGCCGTTCACGTTTTAGGAGATCGGCGAGAAAGTGAGGGGGGTAAAACGCCTCACTCGCCGGGTATCCCGAATATGTCCAGAACGAATCGCACGAGATCTGATGCCGCTTTCCGCTGGAAGTTCGCGGGTGCAGCGGCAGTCGGCTTGATGGCCGTACTGTCGATTGCTCCGCGGGCGGAGGCGGGCGTTTACGACGTGTGGTCTTGCCGTGCTCCGGATGGCTCACCCGCGGCCACCCAGGACGCTCAGGGCGGCTGGCGGGCACAGTCCGCTGGGGCTGACATTGGCGGAGGAAGTAGTTCCTCGGACACGTGCGCCGGGGGCGGCGCGCTCTCCATCGCCCACGCTTCCACGCTGAGTCAGCCAACACCTTCGAGCCTGGCTTGGATCTTCTTCACACCGCCGGGAACGGTCGTCAGGTCCTACTTGCTGGACCTCAGCGGGTTCGCACGCATGCCCCAATCGCCCAGTCAGGTCTACGGCGAGGTAGCCATCAACTCGAACCTTCAGGCCGACCCTGACTACGCAGCTCGGTTCTATGGCAGCGGCACCATCCCGCGCCGGGTGGTCGCCGAGTCCACCGACGCCGCGCGATACGTCAGTGTTCGCGCCGGATGCGGTGACAATTCTGCAACCAATCAGCGTTGCGAACCTCAGGCGAGCGATGCTGTTGCGCGAGTCAACATCTATCGAAGCACCTTCACCCTGGAGGATCGTGACGCCCCCGCCATCACAACCGTCTCCGGCGACGCCACCACGGAGAGCTTGTGGGCCGGCTCTACGGGAATCTCTGTCGGTGCTTCGGATGAGGGTGCTGGCGCCTACCGGCTCGGCGTCGAGGTCGACGGGCAGATTCGCAGTTGGCAGTACCTGGCGGCCGCCCCTTGCCGGCCGTGGCCCGGGACCGAGCGGACCTTCCTCTCGCCGAAGCCCTGCCCCTCGACCGTCGGCGGGGTGCAACAGATATCGACCGCCGATCTGCCCGACGGAGTCCACACGGTGCGGGTGCTGGTGGAGGACGCAGCCGGGAACCAGACGACGGCATATGGCCCCGTGAGCAAGACCCTGCGGCGTACCGCTGAAGGGACGCCCAGCGCCGTCGGCACGGGATCGCCCGCGGGTGGGTCGACCTCGGATCCCGGGCCGTTGAACGGCACGCCGGCGGTGTCCGATGCGCGGATCCGAGCGCGTTGGACCGGCCGGGAGGGCGCGACGCGCAGCATCAGGTTCAACCAGCGCCCGAAGCTCGACGGCCAGCTCACGACGCCGAGCGGACAGCCGATCAGGGATGCCTTCGTGCGGGTCACCATCAGACGCGACGCGCGAAACTCGCCGTCCTTCGCGCGGGACTCGCTCCGGACCGACAAGAACGGTCGCTTCCGCTGGAAGCTGCCGACCGGCGTCTCGTCCCGCGCTCTCGTCCTCAGCTACCACCAGCGCGTGAACGCCACCAAGGCCGTCGCGAGCACGCGGCTGAACCTGCGGGTCTCCGCCGGCATCCGCCTCTCGCTCAGCCGACGCACGGCGCGGAAGGGGCAGACGGTGACGCTCTCGGGCAAGGTCCTCGGCCGGCCGGTGCCCGGCGGCGGCAAGATCGTCGAGCTCCAGGCGCGCAATGCCGGGGCGAAATGGATCACGTTCAAGACGGTGCGCAGCCGCAAGAGCGGCGCCTTCAGCGCGAGGTACAGGTTCCGCAACGCGGGTCCCGCCCGCTTCCAGATGCGGGCGCGGGCCCGTAGATCGGGCGACTACCCCTACGCGACCGGCTCGTCCCCGGTACGGAGGGTCACCGTCCGCTGACGGACGCGTCAGGGCGGCACGCGGAGTCGTGTCGTCCCGGCGTGGGCGCTCCCTCGGAGCGACGGATCCGCCATCCTTCGTCGGGATGGCCACCGTCGCTCCCGCGCCCGACCCCGGCCCCCGTCGCGCGCAGTTCCTCAGGCGTCGCTACACGAGCAGCCCGCAGCGGATGTTGCTGGCCGCTCGGCTGACGCTGATCGCCAACGTCGGCATCATGCTGAGCGGCGCCCTGGTGCGCGTGACCGGATCCGGGCTCGGCTGCTCGGACTGGCCGCGCTGCAGCACGGAGAGCGTCGTGCCCAACGAGGCCCACGCCCCGACGCTGATCGAGTTCGGCAACCGGATGCTGACGTTCGCCGTCACGGCGACCGCCCTCCTGGCGATCTTCAGCGCCCTGACGCTGGCCGTCTACCGCCGCGACCTGCTCTGGATCTCGGTCGGGCTCCTCGGCGGCGTCTTCGCGCAGGCGATCATCGGCGGCGTGAGCGTCCTCGCCGACCTCGACTGGGTCTTCATCAGCGCGCACTACATGGTCTCGTTGCTGCTTCTCGTGGTGCCCTCCGCGGTCCTCACGTGGAAGGCCGGCCGCGGCACGACCGCCCCCAGACAACACCTGGCCGCGGACGCCCTCACCGCTCGCGCGGTCTTCGCTCTGATCCCGATCGGCGCCGTCGCCCTCTGGGCCGGCACCCTGGCCACGGCCGCGGGCCCGAACTCCGGCGGCGCCGCGACGGGCGACGTCGTCAAGCGCTTCGACGTCCACGGCACCGGCACGCTCGAGTGGATCGTGCAGCGCCACGGAGCGATCGCGGCGATCTTCGGGATCGCGATCATCGTGGCGTGGGGCGTCGCCAAGACGCGGGGCGCGGGGGAGCGGCTGACGCTCGTCCTCACGCTCGCCGGGATGTTGGTGGCCGTCCAGGGGATGCTCGGTCTGATCCAGTACGGGCTCGAGCTGCCCGGGAGCCTCGTCTGGGTCCACGTGACCCTCGCCACGCTCACGTGGACGACGGTCGTCTGGGCCTGGCTCCTGGCAGGGTCGGCCAAGCGCCATCGGGCCCCGTCGGCGGCGGGGTCCGCCGTCGCCGCAGGCTGACCGCCGACCTTCCAGGAGGCTGCAGCCGCTCAGC
>JAOPZU010000070.1 GCA_025963955.1 Solirubrobacterales bacterium | reverse complement strand
GCGCAAGCGCTTCTTCGATAATCCGAGCCTTCTCAGCCGCGGACCAGCGGCGGCGACCAACCGCGCCCGTGATCACTCCAGCCGACGGATCAACGTAAGCGCTCGGTGAGTGCCGCCTTGCGGGCGTGATGGCGCGAGCTGGATACAGTTGGTCCTGGTTGGCGCTGTATCGGCACTATGTCTGGACCCATGAACCCGCCGCACGTCGTGGTGGCCGGCACACGCCGATCGTGGTCGGCGGAGGAGAAGCGCACGATCCTTGCCGAGGCTCGGGATACGGCGACCTCGGTGTCGGCCGTAGCGCGCCGGCATGGTCTCCACGCGAGCCTGCTGTTCCGGTGGCGCCGTGACGCTCGGGAGGAGGAACAGGCGCCGGCGAGGCTTCCGGGGCCAACCTTCGTTCCGCTCGCTCTTCCGGTGCCGACCGTCGTGCCGGAGCCGGCCCCTGGCGCTATCGAGATCGAAGTAGCGGGCGGTCACCGGATCCGGGTTGAGCGCGGTGCCGATCCCGCGCTGCTGGGGAGCGTGATCGCGGCGCTGGTCGGACGATGATCCCGGTCCCGGCGGGCTCGCGTGTCTGGCTGGCCACGGGCCACACGGACCTGAGGAGGGGCTTCGACGGGCTGGCCACCCTGGTGCAGGATCATCTGCACCGCGATCCCTTCTCCGGCCAGGCCTTCGTGTTCCGCGGCCGGCAGGGTCGACTGATCAAGGTCCTGTGGTGGGACGGCCAAGGGCTGTGCCTGTTCTCGAAGCGGCTGGAGAAGGGCCGCTTCGTGTGGCCGGCGACCGCTGGAGCCGCGGCGGCGCTGACGCCGGCCCAGCTTGCGATGCTGCTGGAGGGGATCGATTGGCGGGCGCCGGAGCGTACGGACAGGCCTCGGCTCGCCGGCTGAGTGTTGCAGAGGTGACTCACCGTGCCTGACTGTCGCGGGGCGTGTAGCGGCAGGGTTGGGCGCAAGCTAAGCTGTTGGCGTGGCTCTCGATCCTGCTTCGCTGCCTGACGACGTGGATGCGCTCAAGCGCATGATCGTCGGCATGGCGCGCGACGCGGTTCACGCCAACATGCTGATCGAGAAGCTGCGGTCTGAACTCGCCCGGCTGAAGCGGGTGCAGTTCGGCGTCTCATCCGAGAAGCTGAGGGCGCGGGTCGAGCAGCTCGAGCTCGCGATCGAGGCGCTGGAGATCGACGAGGCCGAGCGCCTCGCAGCCGTTCCGGTCGTGGCCGAAGCAGTCGAGGCGGCGAGCCCGAAGCCGGCGCGACGCCCCTTACCCGATCACCTGCCGCGCGAGACCGTCATCCATCCCGGTCTCTGCACCTGCTCGTCTTGCGGCGGGCGCCTGCGTCGGGTCGGCGAAGACGTGACGGAGAGCCTCGACTACGTTCCCGGTCGCTTCAAGGTGGTGCGGCACGTGCGCGAGGCCTTCTCCTGCCGGAGCTGTGAGAGCGTGATCCAGTCGCCCGCGCCCCACCACGCCATCGCCCGCGGACGCGCCGGACCCGGGCTGCTCGCCCACATCGCGGTGGCGAAGTTCGACGATCACCTGCCCCTGTATCGCCAGGCAGAGATCTATGCCCGGGAGGGCGTCGAACTGCAGACCTCGACCTTGTCCGGCTGGGTGGGTGCAACGGCCGCCGCCTTGGCCCCTCTCGTCGACCTTCTGCGTCAGGAGGTAATCGCCGGTTCCGACATCCTGCACGGCGATGACACGACGGTGCCGATCCTGCACCCGGAACCGGCAGGACGAAGACCGGCCGGCTCTGGACCTATGTTCGCGACGAGCGCCCTCATGGTGGCGAACGCCCACCCGCGGCCGTGTTCTTCGCCTCGCCAGATCGTCGAGGTGAACGCCCGCTCGCTCACCTGGCCGCCTTCGCCGGCGTGCTGCAGGCGGACGGATATGCCGGCTTCAACGCGCTCTACGAGAGCGGGCGCCCGGGCGGAGCGCTGACCGAGGCGGCGTGCTGGGCGCATACCCGGCGCAAGTTCTTCGACGTGCACGCCAAGAGCGGGTCGGCGGTCGCCCTTGAAGCCCTGGACCGGATCGGCGCGATTTACGACGTCGAGAAATCTGTTAGCGGCAAGCCTCCCGACCAGCGACGGCGACAGCGCCAGGCACGGTCACGACCGCTCGCGGCGGCGCTCAAGGCCTGGGCCGAGACGATCCTGCCGCAGCTCTCCGGCGGCTCTGACCTCGCTAAGGCCTTCCGCTACATGCTGGTGCGCTGGACGGCGCTCACCCGCGTCTTCGACGACGGCCGCATCGCCCTCGACAACAACCCGGCCGAGCGGGCGCTGCGCTCCGTCGCGGTCGGGCGCAAAAACTTCCTCTTCGCCGGCTCAGACCGCGGCGCAGACCGGGCCGCCGCCTTCTACACGCTCATCGAGACCGCGAAGCTCAACGGCCTCGATCCCGAGGCCTACCTCCGCGACGTGCTCACCCGCATCGCCGACCACCCCGCCAGACGCCTCGCTGGACTCCTGCCCTGGAACTGGACGCCGGTCGCCTCCATCGAACAAGCTGCCTGACCGGCCGGGCCGCTCACCGAGCGCTTACGTTTCAACCTCAAGACGGAACTTGCGGCGGAAGCCTAGCTCGCACCGAC
>JAOPZU010000045.1 GCA_025963955.1 Solirubrobacterales bacterium | reverse complement strand
GCGATCGCCATGTTCAGGTCTTCGTAGACGCACGTCGCGCCGATGGTGGCGATCTGGGCGTTGGCGATGTCGAGGCCGGGGTCGGCGAGGCTGATCGTGAGCTGGGTGACGTCCTCGGTGCCGATGTCGACGCTCGCGCCAGTGACCGCCTCCTGCACCTCGGCCTGCATCTTCGTCCCGCGGATCAGGACCTTGTTCAGTCGGGCGTCGACCTGAGCGAACCCCGACACGTCAGACCGGCCGCGGGTAGATCGTGATCCGCGTGCCGGGCTTGATCGCCTTCGCGTTGCGGATGTGGTTCATGTCGGCGATGTAGGGCCAGCCGTTCGGGTTGCCGTAGTAGCGGTTCGAGATGCTCGCGAGCGTCTCGCCCTTTGCGTAGATGTGGACCTTCGTGGTGCCGAGCTTCTTCGCCGTCGCCAGCGCCGCGGCGTTCTTCGGCCGCACGTACGGCTGGAAGCCGAGGCTGTCTCGGACGTAGCCGTCGGCGTAGATCATGATCGTCGGGCCTGTTGGTCCGGCGGGGGAGCGGAAGTCGATCGCCTGCGCCCCCGTCGGGCTCTTCGCCGGGAACTGGTCCTCCTGCAGCCGCTTCGCGCCGGGGCGCGCGCGGGCGTTCGCCGACACCAGCTTCCCGCCGATGACGTCGCGCTGGCTCATCGCGGAGGCGTACAGCTTCTGCGACGCCGTCTGGGTGACTGCGCGGCTCCCCGCGACCGGGCCCTTGTTGATCGTGACGTCGACCGCGCGGGTCAGCTCGACGCTCACCGTCGCGCGGGTGATCTCGTTCGTGTCGCCGTTGCGCTCGGCGCTCGAGTAGCTCAGCGACGTGATCCGCCACAGGCCCTTCTCCTCGCGCGGGCCGTAGTGGAGCCGGACGCGCGCGGAGCTCGCCGCGATGTGCTCGAGGGTCGCGAGGCCAGCTTCAACGCTGCGCTGGTCGTCGGTGGACCCGACGAAGAGCTCGAAGCTCAGAGTCGGCCGCGGCTCCGAGGCGCGCAGCAGCAGCGGCGCGCGGCCCGGCCGGTCCCCGTCGCTGTACGTCGGGGCGAGGCCGCCGTACTCGATGACCTTCGGGCTGAACGGCGCGGTGAACCGCTCGTTGCCCCCCTCGTCCTCGATCGAGAGCTTCTCGCCCGTGCCGGGCCCACGGGAGAAGTCGCCCGTGGCGGTGCCGTCAGCTTCGAGGCCCGAGCCGATGAGGATCGGGGAGGAGAACGGGTTGACGATGATCTCGAAGAGCGCCACTACCGCCGACCCTTCGTGCCGCGGCGCTCGATGCGCTCCTTCTCGATCTCGCGGACCGCGTCGACCGCGACCTTCTTCGCCTGGCTCACCGTCATGCCCTCAGTGTGGAGGTGGAACTCGTACGTCGGGGCCGGGCCCCACGCCTCGGTGCCGCGGCTCTCCCGCGGGGCCTCGATCGTCACGCTCGGCGCGCCGACGGCTGGGAGGGCGTCTGCGCGGCCCCCGACGCCCGAGGGGACCAGGGACCCCAGCGCGCCGTCGAGGCCGCTCAGACGCGCCTGGACGTTCGCGGGGATGGGCCGGGTCATGCTCTCCGGCGTCCGCGGGTTCGGGACGACGTAGCCGGGCTGGTTGAAGTTGGTCAGGCTCGCACCGTCGCCACCGAGGACCTTCATCGGGCCGACGTTGGGGACGAACAGCTCGGGCCCGTGCTCGCCGGTCAGGGCCAGCGCGCCGGAGCCGACCTGCCCGCCCGTGAACAGCGTCGGGATGGTGCCGATGTCGGTGCCGGGCAGCGAGTTGAAAGCCCCGATCGCCGTGTTCAGCGCGCCGATGACCGTGTTGATCGTGCCCTTGACGCCGGACAGCGCAGACTCCGCGCCGCTCTTGAGCCCGTCCCAGATGGTGCCGAGGAAGCTCTTGACCTCGCCGAAGGCACTCTTGACTCCGTTGACGAGCGTGCGCACCGCGCCGCTGATGACCCCGAAGACCGACGTGGCGACGCTGGCGATCGGCGACCACACGGCCTGCCCCGCGCTCCTGATCTGGTTCCAGATACCGTTCAGGACGCCCCACAGCCACGACGCGCTCGCCGCGATGCCGTGCCAGACGGCGGCGGCGACAGCGCCGATGACGTTGAAGACGGGCTGCAGGACGGCGAGCACGATGCGGATGCCGCTGATGAGGTTGTTCCACAGCCAGGTCGCGACGGCGGCGATGCCGTGCCAGACGGCGGTGGCGACGGTGCGGATGACGGAGAAGACAGCGCCGAAGATGATGCCCCAGCCGCGCAGGGCCGTCATGATGATGCCGAACATGAAGAGGGCTGCGGCCTTGATGCCGCCCCAGACGTCCTTGGCGATGCGCGCAATGAAGCCGAAGACGGCCCGGAAGATCGGCATGAGGGCGCGGATCAGCAGCACGATCAGGCCGATCTGGACCGCGATGATCGTGTAGATGATGCGGAAGGCGACCTTGACGACGGTCCAGACGACCTTGAACACCGTGGTCCAGTAGGCGATGAGCACGCGGACG
>JAOPZU010000320.1 GCA_025963955.1 Solirubrobacterales bacterium | reverse complement strand
GTGCGTCCTCCTGGACGACGCGCCGGGTGTTCGGCGCCGAGCCCCGGCTGACGTAGATGCGCTTGGGCTTGTCGGCCACGTGCTGAGGCGTCAACCGGGAGCGGAGCCAGTCGATCGTGGCCTGCGGCGCCACCTCGAGGGGGTTCGGCAGGCATGGCACTACGAGGTGCTCCGCCTGGATCGCGCGATGCTTCCTGGTCTCGATGATCGTGTGCCCGCCGAGCCCTGCGAGGTCGATCAGCTCACGTTGCCACCTGGTGTCGGCGGGGACGTAGAGCGCGTCCGCGGTGCGCCCCGGCATCGTGTCCTGGAAGACGCCGAAGCGGGGAAGCACGTCGAGCAGGAAGTGGTAGTAGTTCGTGTTTCCGCCGCGCGTGCCGAGCGCCACCACGGTGCCGTTCACCTGCTCGATCTTCGGGAGGCGGGTCCGCAGGAAGATCGGGTGCTCCCGCCACGAGGCGATCCCGAAGTACTCGCTCGTCTCGTAGTCGAGGGTCCCGGTCGGCGTGATGGTGGCGCCGTAGTCCCCGACGACCATGCCCCGGTCGATCTCGAGGCAGAAGCGCGCCGGGACATCGATCTGACGCTTCTTCTCGAAGACCCAGTGATCGGGCGGGCTGCCGGCGGGCATGTCGCGCCTGATCCGGTCGACGGCGCCTGCCTCGTGCAGCGTGACGGCGCCCGGCTCGAGTGCCGCGGTGCGTGCCGCACTGGGGCTCGCGCGCCTGGGCAACGCCCGCGCGCCGTGCAGCGGCGCACCCCGCCGTCCGACCAGGCCCATGGCGAAGGTCGTGCGGCGATGAACTGCCTTGACGAGCGGCCAGGCCGGCTGCAGCCGGTTCGGCAGTCGCGTCATCCGCTCACGGCGTCTCGCGAGAACCAGGCCATCCCGAGCCGCTCCAGGAACTCCCTGCGGTGGACGAGGTGCAGCCCGGCCGACGTGAAGAACGTCTCCAGTTCCCCCCAGGAGTGGCCCGGGAGGTCGTGGTACTCGAGCACGACACGGCGCACGCCGGCCCAGTCCCCGGGGTCCGAGCCGAGGACCATGTCGTACTCGCCGCCCTCCGTGTCAATCTTGACGAGGTCCGCCGAGCGGCCGCTGACCTGCAGCGCCTGGGCCATCGCGATGCTCCGGACCGACACCCGCTCGGCCTCGTGATCGAGGTGGAGCACGCCGTTGTGACCGCTGGCGGCCCCGTTGTCGGTGAGCTCGAGGGTCCCGGCAACCGCCCGGACCGCCAGGTTGTTGCCATGGACGCGCGCCTCCACGCCGTTGTCGGCGATGTTGCGCTTCAGGAACACCGACGTCGACGGCGAGGCCTCATAGGCGTCGACCCGTGCGCCGGGGTGCTTCTTGGCGAAAGCCACCGAGAAGCACCCGACGTGGGCCCCGATGTCGAGGGCCACCGGGCGCTCGCCCAGGTCGTCGCTGAACCAGCCGAGCCGGTAGTCGTCCTCGACGAAGATCTCGTAGACCGGAACCCGGGCTCCGGGCCGGTTGGGTACCGTGATCTGGCTGTCGGAAGTGGGCCGGAACACCAACTCGTCGGGCTTGCCGGTGAGGCGCTGGCGAGCCATCGCCAACAGCAGGGACGGACCGTTCTCGAACTCGGTGAGCGTCTGCCGAACACGTCGCAAGGCCAGGGAGAGACTGCGGTTCATCGAAGGTCCTTACGTAGCATTTGACGGGGCTATCCTTGCGGATCGCGCGAACCGACGCGTGGCCGCGCGTTCGCGACTCGTCCCCGCCGCGCCGACGCCCGCGGGCGTTCGGTAGCGTGCGTCGCCAATGAGCCCGACCATCGAACGGGACCTGCCGCCCGACGAGCTGGCCGATGTGCAGGCCGGCCTGCTGCCCGTCCGTTACGACCACAGGATGCAGGATGTGTTCCTGGCCCAGATCGACCGCCTGCTGCGGCCCGGGATCCGGATCCTCGATGTCGGTGCGGGACGTGCCCCGACGATCCCGGTCGGCGACCGGCCCGCAGGCTGCCGCTACGTCGGGACCGACATCGACGCAGCCGAACTCGCCGCTGCACCGCCCGGCGCGTACGACCTGGCCGTCACGGCCGACGCGACCCGGCCGCTCCCCCTCGACGAGACGTTCGACCTGATCATCTCCTGGCAGGTGCTGGAGCACGTCAGCTCGATGGCGGGGTCTCTGGACTCGATGCACCGCGCGCTGGCCCCCGGCGGGGTCCTGCTCGCCCAGCTGACCGGATCCCGCGCCGCCTTCGCGCTGGTCGCGCGGTTCATGCCCCACCGGATCCGCGTCGCCGCGATGTCGCGGTTCCTCGGACACGCCGATGAGGAGAAGTTCCCCACCAGCTACGACGGCTGCACGGACCACCGCTTGCGACTGCTGCTCGCCGGCTGGTCGCAGGTGCAGGTGATCCCGTTCTACCGCGGCGCCTCGTACTTCACGTTCTCGCAGCCGCTGCGCCGGGCCTACCTCGGGTACGAGAACCAGATCGCACGGCGTGACGTGCGCGCGCTGGCGACCCACTACCTGGTCATCGCCCACAAGTAGTCGCTCCGCCATGATCTCCGGTCAGCGCGCGGCCGCCCCGGGCCGCGTCCGGGCGTAGGCGATCAGCGCCTGGGGGTCTTTGCCGGCGATCAGCGGGACGACCCGGCGGACCTCCTCCTCGGGCCAGCCCCACCACTTGATCGCCAGAAGCTCCGCACGGACCTCTTCGTCGAAACGAAAGCGAAGGATCTGGGCGGGATTGCCGCCGACGATCGCGTAGGGCGGCACGTCCTTCGTCACCAGCGCCCCGGCGGCGACGATCGCGCCGTCGCCGATCCGCACGCCGCTCATGATCAGGCATCCGGCACAGGTCCACACGTCCGAGCCGACGACGGTGTCCCCGGTGGGCGTGGGGAATCCGTCCTCGTAGCGTCCCTCGAGCTTCCAGTTGATGCGGTGCGGATAGGTGGTCAGCGCGTCGACGGCGTGCTTGCCGCCGAGCACGAAGGTGCCGTTCAGCGAGCTGTAGTTGCCCACGTGCAGCCGTTCGTGCCCGCCGTCGTACTTGAGGATCCGCGGGATCCCGTAGGTCTGCGGGCCCTGGGTGAAGCGTCCTGCACGCCGCAGCTGCTGCAGGTGGACGTAGTCGGCGCCGAACATCGCATCCCGGACGGTGTTCCGGAGGTTACGGATGACGTAGTAGATGACCTTCAGGGTCTGGAGCATCTGCCTCGTGATGGGAGCTCAGGCGAGCGGTGGGTGAGGGACGGTGATGGCAGGAAGCGGCGCCGGCACCACCGGCGCGCTCGGGCGGGTGCGGCGCCACAACATCACCCACCATACGAACGCCATCACGACCTGGACCATGCTCACCGCCCAGACCGCTCCCCGGGCCCCGTCGACGACGGCGCCCGGCACGGTCGCGATCATGAGGACGGCGGTAGCGACCACGTCGATCAGCATCACCTCGCGGATCGCGCGCATCCCGAGCAGACCGGCGCGCACGCCGGTCGTCGCGCCGAGGATGACGATCTGCACACCGGTCGCCAGCAGCAACGGCTTGACGGCACGCCAGGAGTCGCCGAGGACGATGGTGCCGTGGCTGTGCGGCAGGTCGAGCAGCAGCACGGCGTTGATGAGCGCCACCCCGGTGGTCAGCATCGTGATCCGGACGACCTGGCGACGGACGCGGCGGCCCTCGGCCGCCACCCGGGCGACCTCCCCCACACTCGCGGCCACCGCCGCCACCTGGAACGTGCTGTACGGCCGCACGAGGAGCAGGACCGCCTGCAGGGCCCCAAGGGCCTTGGCTCCCGCGATGCCGCCGACCGCCACCGAGCCCGCGAGGGCACTGCCGATCGTCGACGTGTAGGACACCAGGTACCGCCACGAGAACGACCACGTGTACCGCAGCCAGGCCAGCCCGAAGCGCACGCCGATCCGTCGCTCCCGCCACAGGCACAGGCACCCCGACAGCGCGCCGGAGCCTGCCCACGCCGCGATGAACCACGGCAACGACCGGGCGTCCGTCGCGGCCAGCAGGCCGACCCCGGCCACCAGCAGGACCAACCAGACCACGTCGAGCAGCAGCGCCGAGCTCGGGCGGTCGAAGGCGAACCCGAGGTAGCGCCCGAGGTCCTGCAGCACGAGCAACGGAACGCACACGCCGAGGATCAGCAGCGCGTCACCGAGGCGCGCGTCCAGGAGCTCCGCGCCGGTCCCTACGACCAGCACCAGGGCTGCCAGCGCAGCGCCGAGCCCCGCGCTGGTGCCCATGACCTCGCCCGCGCGTTCGGCGCCTTCGACGGGGTGTACGAGCAGGGGATCGCAGACGAGGGCCCGCGCGACGCCCTGGATCAGCATGTAGACGAGGAACACCAACCCGAACAGGCCGAACGACGCAACGTCAAGCAGGCGCGCCGCCAGGACGGCAATCAGGACGTTGGAGGCTCCCGCGATCGCCTGGTCGATCGTGATGACGCTCAGCCGCCGGCCTGTCGATGGTCTGCTCTCGCTCACGATGCTCCTAGCCTCGGTCGTGGATCAGCAGGTCAGCCCGCCGTCGACGACCAGCACCTGACCGGTGATGAAGCGGTTGGCCGGATCGGTGAGGAAGAGGATCGCCCGCGCGACATCGGACGGATCTCCGAGACGGCCGAGCGGCGTGCGCCGGGTGATCTGGATCATCTGCGCCTCATCCAGTCCGTGGCTCATCTCCGTGCGCAGGTAGCCGGGAGCGACGCTGTTCACCGTGATGTTGCGGGAACCGAGCTCACGGGCCAGGCTGCGGGTGAAGCCGTCTAGGGCGGCCTTGGTGGCGGCGTAGACGGACAGTCCCCGGTACCCCGAGAGACCGACGATCGACGAGATGTTGACGATGGAGCCGGCGCGCTTGACGAGCATCACGCGGGTGGCGGCGCGCGTCACGTAGACGGTGCCCTTGATGTTGAGGTCGACCACCTGGTCCAGGTCCTCGTCGCTGAACAGGCCGATGACCCCTTCGCGGGCCACGCCCGCGTTGTTGATCAGCACGTCAATCCCTCCACGCCTGGCGGCGGCCTGCTTCACGAACCGCTCG
>JAOPZU010000013.1 GCA_025963955.1 Solirubrobacterales bacterium | reverse complement strand
TGCCGGCGGCCGGCGTGGACGTGCTGCTGCCGGAGCCGGAGCCGCAGCCGCTCGCGGTGAGGGCACCGGCGGCGGCGAGGGCGATGAGGGCGGGACGGATGCGCATGGTGCTCCTTGGGTGGGACGGGTCTGGCTGGTTCTACGGGCGCCGCGGCGGCCGGGTGCTGCCGCGGCGCGCCAGCGTGACCGCCACGGGCACGTGGTCCGACAGGGTTCCATGCTCGAGGACCTCGCGCGGCCCCTGGGCCTCCCAGCCGCGGGCCAGGACGAAGTCGACGTTGTGCCCGCCCATGACCCGCAGATCACCGGCGTGCGGGCGGTGGGTGTTCGTGTCCCCGCCGAGGATCACCGGGTGCGTGATGCCGCCCGCCCACTCGTCGAGGGTGACGGCGGCCACCGCGAGATCGGCCTGCGCGAAGGCCTCGGAGTGCACCTGGGCGTGGAGGTTGCCGATCCACGTCCCGTCCTCCAGCCGCACCGCGTGGGCGACGCGGCGCTCGGGCCGGTGGCGCAGGACGACCGTGCGATGGTCGGCGATCGCGTGGCCGCGGACGAGGATCGCGTTGCTGCCGCCGCCGTTCGACTTGACGAGATCCGGAACGTGCCGGGCCAGGAGGCGGCGGGCGGGGAGCAGGGCGTTGCGCGAGGTGAGCGCCATCCGCGCGCTCGCCTCGCAGCGGCGGCCGAGGGCGACCGGCCACCACGGCGGGACCTCCTGCAGCAGGGCGACGTCCCACGCCCAGCCGGCCAGCGCGGCGGCGAACTCGTCCTGCAGGTCCCGCCCGGCGTTCGGCAGGCCCCGGCCGTGGAAGAGGTTCCAGGTGACGATGCGCACTGCGTTATCTTCCCGCGCCCCATGACCGCGCGCTCCTTCCTGACCGGTGCCGAGCTCACGAGCGAGGAGCTGCACGCGCTCCTGGACCGTGCGATCGCCATGAAGGCCGACCCGCTCGGCGCCCGCCCGCTCGCCGGCAAGACGATGGCGCTGCTCTTCGAGAAGCCCTCGACCCGGACGCGGCTGTCCTTCGAGGCGGGCGTCGTGGAGCTCGGCGGGCACCCGCTCATCCTGCGCCCGGGGGAGATGCAGCTCTCGCGCGGCGAGTCGGTCAAGGACACCGCCCGCATCCTGAGCCGCCACGTGCAGGCCGTCGGGGTGCGGACCGGACCGGACGCCCTGCTGGAGGAGCTCGCGGCCGAGGGCACGATCCCCGTGGTCAACATGCTCACGGACGGCCACCATCCCTGCCAGGCGCTCGCCGACCTGATGACGCTGAAGGAGCGCTTCGGGACGCTCGAGGGGCTCAAGCTCGCCTACGTCGGGGACGGGAACAACGTCGCCCGGTCGCTGGCGATCGTCGGCGCGCTCGCCGGCGTGGAGGTCGCGGTCGCCGCGCCCGACGGGTACCAGCTGGAGCCCGTGGCGGACGCACAGCTGACGGACGACCCGTACGAGGCCGTCCGGGGCGCGCAGGCCGTCTACGCGGACGTGTGGGTCTCCATGGGCGACGAGGACACCGCCGAGGCCCGCCGCGCGGCCCTCGCGGGCTACCAGATCGACGACGCGCTGCTGAACGCCGCCGCCCCGGGCGCCATCGCCCTGCACTGCCTCCCGGCCCACCCGGGCGAGGAGATCACCGCCGAGATCCTCTACGGCGAGCGGGGCGCGCCGATCTGGGACCAGGCGGAGAACCGCCGCCATGCGCAGAAGGCGTTGCTCGAGTTGCTCGTGTAGCGGCGGTGTCCGGGCGGAGAACCGCCGGCCGTGCCTGCCCCAGGAACGACAAAGGCCGCCCAGGAGGCGGCCGTTGACGATCCTGCGGGTGGGGACGCCGTCAGGCGCCCCGCGGGCTACTTGCCGTTGACGGCATCCTTCAGCGCCTTGGCGGCGGTGAACTTCGGCGCCTTGGACGCAGCGATCTCGATCTTCGCTCCGGTGGCCGGGTTGACGCCCTGACGGGCGGCACGATCGGACACGGAGAACTTGCCGAGGCCGGCGATGGCGACTTCGCCACCACGGGACAGGGTCTCGGTGAGGATGTCGGCCAGCGCGTCGACCGCGGCCTTGGCCTGACCGGCCGGGAGGTCGGTCTTCTCGGCGAGGTGCTGGGCGAGCTCAGTCTTGTTCATGGCGGGTTTCCTCCTGCGTTGACGAATGCGACTGCGGCGGAGCGTACCCCGCCGCGCGGTTGGATGTCGTGCGAAAACCCCGATGCCTTCTGGGTTCTGCAGCGATGGGGGACCGAATCACACCGGTCGGACGACATCGCCGGAGGAGCCGGGCGACCGAAGGAGCTCGTCTTGGTGCAGGTGGGTATACGGTGCGCATTCCCGTCCCCTCCTGCCCCCGCCCGGAGCACGTCACCGATGCCGCAGCCGAAGTCCGCGAAGTCCTCCTCGCCCGCGAAGAAGCCGGCGGCCGCCCAAGCGTCGCCGAAGACGGCCGCGTCCGCCTCCACGTCCATCGCCAAGACGTCGAAAAAGCGCACGGGTGCAGGGAAGACCGCGAACTCGGTCGACGCCGCGGCGGACGCGCAGGCAGCACGTGACGAGGCGCTCCGCGCGAACCTCCTGCAGCTCCGCGAGCTGCTCGCCGGCGGGGTCATGCTGACGGCCCAGCGCGTGCAGGAGGCGATGGACGACGCGGTCCGCCGCGGCAAGATGACGCGGCGCGACGCGGAGGAGATCGCGCGCGGCCTCGTGGACACCGGCCGCCGTCAGTCCTTCGACCTCCTGGCGGAGATCGAGCAGCTGCTCGGGCGTTCGAAGAACGACCTCGGGACGGCCTCGAGCCTCGTCCGCGGAGGGACCGACCGCGTCCTGCGCGAGGTCGACCGGGTTCGCCGGACCGCCGGCGTGGGCGCCTCCGCGTCCTTCCCGATCGAGGGGTACGACGAGCTCAAGGCCGCGCAGGTAGGCCCGCGCCTGGAGGGGCTGAGCGCCGCCGAGCTGCGCCGCGTCCGGGAGCACGAGCAGGCCGGGGCGGCCCGCAAGTCGGTCCTCGCGAAGCTCGACGCGAAGCTGAAGTAGGCCCCGCCGGGCGCACCCTGCGATCCTGGGTGGCCTGATGGAGTCCACCGAACCCACCGCCGAGCCCGTCCTCACCCCCGAGCCCACCGAGATCTTCGCGACGGGCGGCGGCCCCGCCCCCGCCCGTCCCGAGCGCCCCAAGCGCCCCGAGAAGGGCGAGGAGCTCGAGCTCACCATCGAGCGCCTCGCGCACGGCGGCAACGGCGTCGCCCGCCACGAGGGGTTCGTCGTCTTCGTCGGCGGGACGGTTCCCGGCGACCGGGTCAAGGCCCGCCTCGTCACCCGCAAGAAGGGCTACGGGGAGGCGCGCCTGCTCGAGGTCCTCGAACCGAGCCCGGACCGCATCGCGCCGGTCGCTGCCCACCCGGGCGCCGCCTGGCAGGTCATGCCGTACGAGATGCAGCTGCGCATCAAGCACGAGCAGGTCGAGGACGCGCTGCGCCGCATCGGCAAGCTCGACGACTTCGTCATGGAGGACATCGTCCCGGCGGTCGAGCAGTGGGGCTACCGCAACAAGCTCGAGTACTCCTTCGGCCAGGACGACGCGAACCCCACCCACCCCCTCGTCTGCGGCTTCCACGCCCCGGGCTCGTGGGAGACGATCATCGACGGCGCGTCCAAGCTCGGCTCCGAGCGCGCGAACGAGGCCCGGCAGATCGTCCTGGACTGGTGCCGCGGGCAGGGGCTCCCGGCCTACGACCGCCGCACCCAGACCGGCGTCCTGCGCAACCTCGTCGTCCGGGAGGCCCGCCGCACCGGTCAGCTGCAGGTCCGCTTGGTCACCTCCCCGATCGAGCTCGACGTGCTCGCGATCGCCGCGCTCGTCGAGGCGCTCGGCGCGACGTCGCTCATCCACACCCAGTACGAGGGGCTGGGGGAGACGACCCAGGCCGGG
Source organism: Solirubrobacterales bacterium (assembly GCA_025963955.1). GTDB lineage: Bacteria > Actinomycetota > Thermoleophilia > Solirubrobacterales > Solirubrobacteraceae > Paraconexibacter. The sequence goes on along the minus strand of JAOPZU010000013.1, from coordinate 617 downwards.
ACGTCGACGCTGCTCGACGGGAAGGACCACATCACCGAGGAGCTCTGCGGCCTGAACTTCCGCATCAGCGCCGACGCGTTCTTCCAGACGAACACGGAGATGGCCGAGCGCCTCTACGGCGTCGCCGCCGAGTTCGCGGACCTCAAGGGCTGGGAGCGGGTCTACGACCTCTACTGCGGCATCGGGACCATCGGCCTGTCGCTGTCGACGCGGGCCGGGGAGATCTGGGGCCTGGAGATCATCGAGGACGCCATCGCCGACGCGATCAAGAACGCGAAGGCCAACGGCATCGACAACGCGAAGTTCTACGCCGGGGACGTGCGCCTGGCCCTCGGCGAGCTCGTCGAGCTGGCCGGCCGCCCCGACCTGCTGCTCGTCGATCCGCCGCGCGCAGGGCTCTCGCAGAAGGTCGTCCGCCGCATCATCGAGGCCAACCCGAAGCGCATCGTCTACGTCTCCTGCAACCCGACGACGCTCGCGCCGAACGCCGCGCAGCTCGTCGAGGCGGGCTACGTCCTCAAGAAGGTCCGGCCCGTCGACATGTTCCCGCAGACGCCGCACATCGAGTGCGTCGCGGTGCTCGAGCGCGGCTAGCCCCAGCCCCCGAGCCAGGCCTC
>JAOPZU010000011.1 GCA_025963955.1 Solirubrobacterales bacterium | reverse complement strand
CGATCGTGAGGTAGCGGGAGCGGCGGTCCTCCAGCAGCGTGACCTCGTTGCCCTTCCCGATGAGCTCGCGCGCGAGGTTCCAGCCGACCTTGCCGCCCCCGGCGATGATCACGTACATCAGGCGCCGACCTCCTTCAACGCGACCTTGAACTGCTCGATCGCGTGGGCGGTCGGGGAGATCGTGCGTAGGCCCTGCGTCTCGTACCAGGCGGCGCGGGCGGGGTCCATGACCCGGGCGATGACGTGCTCGATGCCGAACTTCTTCTGGGCGATCTGGGCGACGATGAGGTTCGTGTTGTCGCCGTGCGTGCAGGCGATGAACATGTCCGCCCGCTCGATCCCGGCCTCCAGCAGGGCCTCGACCTCGATGCCGTGGCCGACGGTGAAGCGGCCGCCCGCGTCCTCCCAGGAGGTCGACTGGCCGGCGTCCAGGCGCTCGTGCGAGAGCGGGTCGTCGTCGAGCACCGAGACCTCATGGCCGGCGGCGAGAGCAGAGCGCGCGGCCGCTGATCCGACCCGGCCGGCTCCGACGATGAGGACGAACATGGCCGGGACGATAGACCCTGCGCGGACGGGGCGACCCCGCGGGCCGGCAAGCCCCGGTCAGGGGGTCGCGGGGCCCTCGTCGGGGGGGCCGCCCGTACCGTCGTCGCCGGCCGCGGGCGCCGTCAGGATCACGGGGCAGTGGGCCTTGGCCACGACGTACTTCGTGATCTCGCCCACGAAGTTGTCCCGCGGGCCGCCGCGACCGCCCAGCCGCGCGCCCCCGCGGATGCGGCTCGGCTCCTCCGCCGCCAGGACGATCGCCTCGACGCCGCGGCGGCGGGCCTCGTCGACGATCGCGGCCCCGGCCCGGCGAGCCCGGACCGTCGCGGTGGCGACCTCGACCCCCTGGTACTCCTCCCCCACGAGCTTGGCGCGGCGCAGGGCCGCGCGGGCCCGCTCGAGCTGCCCGTCGGGCAGGCGCGCGTCGATCGGGAGGGACATCGGGACCTCGATGACCCACAGCGCCTCGACGACCGCCCCCTCCTCGGAGTCGAAGTCCTCGTGCTGCTCGCCGGCGAGGCGGCCGGCGGTCTGCATGATGTCGTCGTCCAGCGGCGAGCCGGTCAGCGGCACGAGGATGGAGCCATAGGAGATCTCGGGCGGCGCGTTCTGGCGCAGGGCCTGCTCGGGCACCGTGATGCGGGTGAAGATCGGCTTCTCCGCGGTGATCCGGTAGGCGACGTAGAGCGCGACGCCGAAGCCCATCCAGCCGAGGCCGACGTAGCGCGCGCCGTCGTGGAAGATGATCACGCTGACCCACGCGAGGAGCGCGAGGGCGGCGCCGAGGACCGCCGGCAGCGGCAGGCTGCCGCCGCGGAACGGGACCGACAGCGGGATCCGGTAGGGCCGCTTGCGGTCCGGCTCCAGGAAGCGCAGCCGCACGACCGAGGCGTGCGCGATCGTCAGGCCGAGCAGCGAGCCGAAGGCGTAGATGCCGACGAGGAAGTCCAGGTCGGCCGGGATCACCAGGACGATCGCCAGGACGGCCGCGAGGATGATCACCACGAACGGCGTGGAGCGCGTTGGGTGCAGGCGCCCCAGGGCGGACGGGATCTGGCGGTTGAGTGCCAGCGAGTAGCCCAGCCGCGAGAGCCCGAGCATCGCCGAGTTCGCCGCCGCGATCAGCGTCACCGTGGCAGCCGCGGCGAGCACGTACTTCGCGCCCTGCGAGAGCCACTCCTGGTGGAAGGCCTGCGCGATGCCGAGCACGGGCGCGTTCAGCAACTCGTCGTCGAGCGGCGGCTGCTGGCGCACCGCCGGGATCGCGGTCACGGCCACCATGGCGATGCCGGTGTAGACGATGACGACGAAGGCCGTCGAGCTCGCGACCAGGCGCTTCAGGCCCGCGGTGCCGACGCCGACCTCGCCGGCCAGGCCTGAGGCCGACTCCAAACCGGTCAGGACGACGGTCGCCACGCCGAGCGCGAAGATCGCGTCGGACCAGGTCGGCGTGCTCCCCAGGTGGATGCCGCTCGTCAGGGTGTCCGCGTCGAAGAAGAACGCCAGGCCGACGACGACGAGCGCCAGCTGCAGGAAGAGGTCGGCCACGACGATCACGATCAACCGGACCGCGCGCGTGCTCTGGAAGCCGCGGATCGTGCCGAACGCGACGTAGAGGATCACGGCGATGGCGGCGCCGAGCTCCACTCCACCGCGGCCGAGCGGGGCCCAGAAGGCGGCCGCGTAGTTCGTCGCCGAGAACGCGCAGACCGCGACGAGGATGATGTAGTCGAGCAGGACCGCCCAGCCGGCCACGAAGGACCAGAGCTCGTTGAAGGCGTAGCGGGCGAAGACCGTCGAGCCGCCCTTGTCCTGGTGCAGGGAGGCGCCCTCGACGTAGGTCATGGTCGCCAGGCCGAAGAAGCCCGCGGCGATCAGGTAGACGACCGGGGTCAGGCCGAGCGCGTGGTCGGCGACGACGCCGAGGGAGAAGTAGATCCCGCTGGCGAGCGCCGTCCAGATGACGGCGAAGATGACGGGCGAGCCGACCGTGGACCGCACCGCGCCGAGCGCGGCGTCGGCGGGACGCTGGCCCCCGGGGCCGACTCCCGGCCCTTCATCGCCCCCCGGGCGAGGGACGGCGGCCTCGGCGGCGCGATCCTGGGCCTCCGGCATCTAGCTGCCCTTCAGCGAGACGTAGAGCCGGCCGCCGCCGGCCGCGAGGAACAGCAGGCCCATGATCACGCCGATGCTGAGGACGCCGCCGCCGCGCGCCAGCGTCGAGATGAGCATCGCGACGCCGAGCAGGAGCATGACCGCCGACAGCGTCCGCGTGCTCGAGCGGTAGACGTTCCGCTCAGGCCCGGGCATCGGCCACCGGCACCGTCTCCGGCGCGGGCGCCGGGTCGGACTGGATGATCACGCGGCAGGGGCGTTTGGCCAGCACCGTCTCCACCGTCTTGCCGAAGACCGTCCCGGCGGTGGTGCGCGGCGGCAGCGGCATGACGATCGCCTTGGCGCGGATGGTCGTCGCGGCCTCGACGATCACCGAGCCGGCGGACCCCGCCCGGACCTTCTGCGTGCGGCCGGTGACGCGGCGGCCGCCCTGCAGCCGCGCCTGCTCGATCATCGCCTGCGCCGCCATCTCCATCTCCGGCAGCTCGGCGTCCAGCGGCGCCGACTGCGGCACCGGGATCGTCACGAGGACGTAGATCCCGCGACGGCGGATCGAGGCGACCTTCACCGCGGTGGCCAGCGCCCCGGGGGCGTACGGCCGTGAGGAGTCCAGGGCCACGAGGACGGACTCGTACTCCGCCTCGCGGTCGGTGACCGGCAGCGGGATCGCGATCTTCGTCGTGGTCACGAGGTCCAGGCCCTGCCGCCGCCGGTAGATCGGGTAGATCACCATGCCGAGCGCGAGCCACGCCACGCCCGCGGCCGCGACGTCCAGGTGGAGGAAGGTGACGACGAGGAACGCCAGGCCCGTGAACGCGCCGCCGCCGATGGCGAACAGCGGCAGCGACCGCCCGCGGAAGGCCAGGTTGCCCGGGCCCGTGTACGGCCGGTGGACGTCCGGCTTGGTCCAGCGCAGCCAGACCACGGACACGTGCGCGACCGTGAAGGACAGCATCGCGCCGAAGGCGTACATGTTGCCCAGGAAGTCCGCCTTGCCCGGGATCATCGCCACGCACGCGATCGCGCCGAAGACGAGGATCCCGATCCACGGCGTGCCGTACTTCGGGTGCAGCTGGCGGAGCCGGTCGGGGACCTGGCGGTGCAGACCCATGGAGTAGACCAGGCGCGAGACGCCGATGATCCCGGCGTTGGTGGCGATGAAGAGGATCGTGGCTGCGAGCAGGCCGACGTAGATCTGCCCCGGCGCCTGGAGGAACCCGAGGTCCATCCGCTTGACGACGCCGAGGATCGGGTCGCCCGCGTAGCCGCCCGCCTTCTCCGTCAGCCCCAGGAGCGTCACCTTGTCCCCCACGGCGGCCTCGCCGGAGGTGACGGCCTGGCTGCCGGCGGTCGCGGTGAAGACGGGCAGCGCGCTCAGGGCGACGGCCGGCAGCGCCGCGTAGATGGCGAACACCGCGATGACGACGCGGTTGATCGCCGCCGGGATCGTCT
>JAOPZU010000627.1 GCA_025963955.1 Solirubrobacterales bacterium | reverse complement strand
TGCGGACCTTCCCGCCGACGGTGATCCTGCGGCTCAGCCGCGCCCGGTAGCCCGGGGCGCGGAGGAGGTCGGTCGCGCGGACGCTCGCCCGGCGGCCGACCCGCGCGGACGACGGGGCCTTCAGCCGCGCCTTCGGCAGGCTCGGCCGGGCCGCGTAGACGACCTTCGCGATCGCGGTGTGTGCCGCGACGATCGGGTGCACGGGGTCCGCGCCGGCGTCGCCCGTCCGGGCGTACCAGCGGACCCCGGGCTCGCGGCAGATGTCGTGGCCGGCGGTCGCCGTGGTCGTGTCGGCGAAGGAGATTCGGAGGGCCTTGGCGGCGCCCGGCTCGGCGGAGAAGAGGGCCGCCGTGGCCGCGCGGGCGTAGGCCGACCCCCCGGAACCGGCGGGTGTCGTCGTCTGCAGGTCGGTCCGGCAGAGCGTCCCGCTCGCCGGGAGCACCTGCGGGTAGCCGACGAGGAGGATCTTCGCCTTCGGGGCGAGCGCCCGGACGCGGTCGATCGCGGGCTTCGCGCGGGCGGCGTAGGTCGCGGCGGTGACGCTCCCGGGCCGGCCGAACGTGCTCGCGGGCGGGTCGGCCCGGCAGGAGGGGTCGTCGAGGCAGATGATCGCGCCGGCGAACAGCCCGAGGCCCGCGGCGTCCCAGCGGTCGTTGCCGCCGCCGGTGAGGGTCACCAAGCGCGTGCGCGATCCCAGGACGCCGGCCTTCTGCGCGAGGGCCACCTCGCCGGGGAGGTCGATCGGCGAGAGCAGGGCCGGGCCGGTCAGCGTGGCGTTGGAGCAGGAGAGGTCCGCCCAGTCGCCGGTGCGCTCGGCGCCGAGGCCGAGCCGGTCGGCGACCTGGGAGGGGTAGTTCTGGTCCGAGCGGAAGCACGCGGGCTCGCCGGCCGGCGTGGGCCGCTGCCCGGGCATGCCGAGGCCGGAGGTGTAGGAGTCGCCGAGTGCGACGTAGGTGCGGCCGGCGGCGGCGTGCGCCGGCGCGGCGAGGACGGGGACCGCGAGCAGCGCGACCAGGGCGACGAGCACGGCCCGCAGCAGGGGGCGGGGACGGGGAGCGGGGGACATGGCGAGCACCTGATCGGGGGTCTGCACCGTATCCGCTGGCGGGCTCGCCGTCACCGGGCGATCGCGCCCATCCGCGTGCCGGGCGGTGCCGGAAGTCCGCGAGGGCCTCGATGTCCTCCCCCGGCACTACCGTGCACCCCGATGCCGGACCCCGCCGACCAGGACGACCCGCTGCTCGGGACGCTCCGCGGCGTCTTCGGCTTCCCGGGCTTCCGGCCGGGGCAGGAGGACGCCGCGCGCGCGGCCTTCGCGGGCCGCGACGCGCTCGTGGTGATGCCGACCGGTGCGGGCAAGTCGCTGACCTACCAGCTGCCGGCGCTCTGCCGGGACGACCTGACGATCGTCGTCTCGCCGCTGGTCTCGCTGATGCGCGACCAGGTCGACCAGCTCAACGGCCGCGTGCTGGCGAGCGGGATCTCCTCCGCGCCCCCTGCGGCGCTGCTGAGCGGCCAGCAGGACCCCGCGGAGAACGCGCGCACCGTCGAGCGGGCGGTCTCCGGCGGGGTCAAGCTGCTCTACGTCGCGCCGGAGCGGTTCGGCTCCGCGGCGTTCCTCGAGCGGATCCGGCACGCCCGCGTCGGGCTCTTCGTCGTGGACGAGGCGCACTGCGTCTCGCAGTGGGGTCACGACTTCCGCCCCGACTACTTCCGCCTCGCCGACGCCGCGCGCTGGCTCGGGACGACGTCGATCCTCGCCGCGACGGCGACCGCGACGCCGCAGGTGGCCCTCGACATCGAGCGGCGGCTGCACCTGGACGACCCGGTCCACGTGCGCACGGGTTTCGACCGGCCGTCGCTGTCGTTCGTCGTCCGCCGCTGCGCCGGGCAGGTCGAGCGTCGCGGTCGGCTGCTCGCCGCGCTGAGCGCCCCGGGCGCGCTGCCCGCGATCGTCTACGCGGGCACCCGCGACAACGCTGACCGCCTGGCGTCGGACCTGGCAGAGGCCCTCGGCGTGGAGGCCGTCGCCTACCACGCGGGACTGGACCGGGAGACGCGCGACCGGGCGCAGCTGCGGTTCATGAGCGGCGTGGTCCCGTTGGTCTGTGCGACCTACGCCTTCGGCATGGGCGTCGACAAGGCGGACGTCCGGACGGTCGTCCACGACAGCGCGCCACCGTCGATCGAGGCCTGGTACCAGGAGGCCGGTCGCGCCGGTCGCGACGGCCGGCCGGCGACGGCGTTCATGCTCGCCGACGGCCGCGACAAGGGCCTGCACCGTTACTTCATCGAGCGTGGCGAGGTCGACGAGCCGACGCTGGACCGCATCGGCGGGACCCTCGCCCGTTCAGCGCCCGAGGGCCGCTTCGAGGTCACCGTCCAGGAGCTCGGCGTCGACGGCGAGACGGCCCGCGCGGTCTTCGGCCACCTCACGCAGGCCGGGATGGTCCAGCCGGCCCCTGGCCCGCCGGACCGCCTGAAGGGCCGGCTGCTGGGTCCCTACGACGACCGCATCCGCGCCGAGGTCCAGGCGCTGGCCCGCGAGGCGCAGCAGAAGAAGTGGGCCCAGTACCGCGCGCTCTGGACCTTCGTGGAGAGCGACGTCTGCCGCCGCGGCGCGGTGCTGCGGCACTTCGGGGATCCGTCGGTCGTGGCGGGGACGGGCTCCGCAGAGGCCGATGCGCGACGGTCCCGGCCGTCCGCGGGGCAGGACGGTCCCGGATCCTTCGGCGAGGCCCTGCTGCCGGAGGACAGGAGCGGCTCCCCGGCGACGGGTCGGGCCGGGCGACCCACCGTCCCGTGCTGCGACGCGTGCGTGCCCGGCCTGCTCCCCGACGCCGGGAACGGCGCGGGCGGCGGCGGTCGGGTGGCGGCGGGCCGCCGGGACTCCGCAGCTGCTCGCTCGGCCGCCCA
>JAOPZU010000596.1 GCA_025963955.1 Solirubrobacterales bacterium | reverse complement strand
CGCGGCGACGGTGATGAGCGTGCTGCGGAGGGAAGACATGAGCGGGTCCTTTCGGGACAGAGGGTGTGTCCTCACTGTGCCCGCCGTCCCTGTCCGGATCCGGACAGGGACCTGAGCATCGCCTGGGAGCGTCAGCCCGCCGCGAGCGGCAGCGTGCACAGCGGGAGCGTCACCGTGAAGCGCGCGCCGCCGCCGGGCTCGTCGGACGCCTGCACCCGGCCCCCGTGGGCCCGGGCGATCGCGGCGACGATCGAGAGACCGAGCCCGGCCCCGCCGGCGGCGTCCGCCTCCCGGGCGCGGCTGCCGTCGTCCTGCCCACGCCAGAACCGCTCGAAGAGCTCCGCGGGCCGGTCGGTCGGCAGACCCGGGCCGTGGTCGCGCACGTGGAGGCGGACGTGCGCGGCGTCGTGCTCGCAGGTGAGCTCGAGCGGCGTGCCCGCCGGCGTGTGCACCACCGCGTTGCGGATGAGGTTCGCGAGGACCTGCCGCAGCGCGTCGTTGTCGCCGAGAACCAGCGCGTCCCCGTCGACGTCCACCGACACCGGCCGCGTGGGGTCCATCGCCTCCGCGTCGGCCGCCGCGTCCTCCAGCAGGGCGGCCACGTCCACCACGGTCTGCTCGACCGCCCGGATCTCGTCCAGGCGGGCGAGCACCAGGAGGTCCTCGACGATCGTGCCCATCCGGGCGGACTCGTCCTCGATGCGGCGCAGGGCGGTCGCCATCCGGGCGGGGTCGCTCGCGCCGCCCATCCGGACGAGCTCGGCGTAGCCGCGGATGGAGACCAGCGGGGTGCGCAGCTCGTGCGCCGCGTCGGAGAGGAAGCGGCGCAACCGCTCCTCGGAGGCCTTCGTCTCCGCGAAGGCCTGCTCCAGGCGCGCGAGCATGTTGTTGAGCGCGACGCCGAGGCGGCCCACCTCCGTGCCCGGCCCGGCGACCTCGACGCGGCGGTCCAGCTCGCCGGCGGCGATGGCGTCGGCGGTCGTGGCGATCCGGTCCAGCGGCCGGAACTCGAGCCGGACCAGGACGGCGCCCAGCGCCCCGAGGAGCAGCAGGACGACCGCGATGACGGCCGCCTCCTGCTCCAGCAGGCGCCGCAGCGCCCGGTCGGCGCCCGTGAGCGGGACGGCCACCACGACCAGCGCGTCGGTCTGGGCGACGCGGACGCGGTAGCGCGTGTCGCCCCGGACCGCGCCCGTGGTGAAGAGCTGACCGGCGCGGAGGGTGTCCGGCAGCCGAGGGGGCGCGGACGTCGACGAGCCGTCGACGGTCACCTCGCCCTCGATCGTGCGGCCGTCGCGTGCACGCCGCTGCCCGTAGGTGCCGGCCGGGAGGTCGGCGTCGCCGGCGAAGGTCCCGGGACCGCCGGGGCCCGGCCCCTTCGGGTCCCCCCGACCGTCGAGGCCGAGCTTCTCGTCCAGGGCTCGATCGACCGCGCGCTGGGCAGTCGCGGTCTGGTCGTCGACCCGGCGGTTCTCGTAGGACCGCTGCGACAGGTACGTGATGCCCGCCAGCACGAGCATCCCGCCCGCGGCGAGCAGCACGAGCGTGCCGATGAGCCGCGTCCGCAGTGACCGGCCGGTCATGACGCGACCCGCCGCGGGGCCCGCAGCGCGTAGCCGACCCCGCGGGAGGTCTGGATGAGGGGCGGGCCGTGGGCGTCCAGCTTCTTGCGCAGGTAGGACACGTACCGCTCCAGCACCCGCGTGTCCCCGCCGAAGTCGTACTCCCAGACCTGGTCGAGGATCTGGGCCCGGGTCAGCACGCGGCGCGGGTTGAGCATCATGAAGCGCAGCAGGCGGTACTCGGTCACGGTGAGCTCGATCGCGCGCCCGGCCCGCGACACCTCCCGGGTGTCCTCGTCGAGCTCGAGGTCCTCGAAGCGCAGGACGCTCGAGCCGCCCGGCTGGCGGCCCGAGCGGCGTAGGATGATGCGCACCCGGGCCAGCAGCTCGTCCAGACCGAACGGCTTGGTGATGTAGTCCTCGGCGCCCGAGTTCAGCCCGCGGAGCTTGTCGTCCATCCCGTCGCGCGCGGTGAGGAAGATGATCGGGATCGCCGCGCCGCGCTCGGCGAGGCGCTCCGCGACCGCGAAGCCGTCCAGGCCGGGCATCATGACGTCGAGGATGATGAGGTCCGGCCGCTCGGCCTCCACCAGCGCCAGCGCCTCGTCGCCGGACGCGGCCGCACGGACCTGGAAGCCCTGGAAGTCCAGCGCCATCGACAGCAGCTCCGTGATGTTCGCCTCGTCGTCGACGACGAGGACGCGGTGGTGCGGTGCGCTCATCCTCCTACGGTCCTGGAAAACGCTGAGAGAAGCCAGAGACCACGTTCGCGGTCCTCCCACCCGGCGCTGCGGCACCGCTCAGCGAGCTCTCAGTCTTCCGTCTGCCGTTGCTCTGCCGCGGCGACGAGAACATGTCCATGCCCCCGACCCGCCGTTCCCAGCCGCCTCCGGCCGCGCCGCCGCCCGACCACACGCGCTGGATGGCGCGGGCGATCGAGCTCATCGCGATCGCGGGCGCCGTCGTCTTCGCCTACCTGCACAGCGGCTCGTGAGCGGGGCCACCCGGCCGCGCGCGCCGTGGTACTCCCCCGCCACGCGGCGGCTCGCGCTGCTGCGCGTGGGCCTGCCGACGCTCGTGGTCTGCGCGGTGGCCGTCAGCCCCGGGGCGGCGTCCCAGGCCGGGC
>JAOPZU010000586.1 GCA_025963955.1 Solirubrobacterales bacterium | reverse complement strand
ACAAGACCGACTTCACCGACGCCAGCGATCAGGAGATCGCTGACGCAATGAAGGCAGCGGAACCGGTGTCGTTCCCGCTGCCCGGCGAAGGCAACCGCCGCGTGTACCTGCGCTTCGAGTGCAAGACATGCGGCGAATCGGCAAACACCACCGTCCATCTCGATCCGCGCATCTACACGAAGTACCCGCGGGAGGGAGAGGGTCAGTGGGTCAACGAGCGTCTTGCGATAGAGAACTCGCGAACAAGCATCGAGTCAGTGCACGCTGAGTTGCTGTGGCTGGGCGACGCTCAGAAGGGCACCCACAAGATCGTGAAGGACACGGACTGGAAGGTCGCGTGGTTGGACGGACTGGCCGTGCACGCGTTGACCCTTCGGTACCTCGTGCACCTGGATGGAACCTATGAGCGAGCGCGCATCGATCTTCGCCGATACGGGTTCAACATCGGCAACCGCAGCGACGGGGAGCAGGTCGGCCTCGATCACGTACCGCTCAACGCCAGCGAGCGAAAGCGGGTACGAGCGGAGATGGAATCCCTAGCCGCCCCTCCCGCTAGTTGGGTGAAGGCCAAAGGCGAGGACGCCGTTGCTCTAACCGGCTACTCCAGGGAGAGCCGGATCCGCGACCTCGTAGCCGCGCCGGGTTAGCGCCGGTTCAGGCAACATCGCCGTCGAGACGGCCCGCACTCGTGCGGGCCGTTCGTCGTTCCGTGGTCTCAACAGCTTGCGAAGTAGTGTCAATGCGCCAGGTCTGACGGCCCGATTTTGGGCCGAAAATCCCTGCAATTTAGGGAAAAGGAAGGCCGCGCCGAGGCTCGCGATTTTGCCCCCGAGAACCCCTGCAAAATGACACCTTTACTTATGCACCTGGCTTGCGCACCTGACCCTCGAGGTGGAGCCGGACGGAATCGAACCGACGACATCGTGCTTGCAAAGCACGCGCTCTACCAACTGAGCTACGGCCCCTCGGCGGCGGAGTCTAGCCCGCCGAGGCTCCCGCTCGGCGGGTCGGCGTGTCGCCGCGGGTGCCATCGGGCGACTCGAGGTCTCACGCCGGCCCGCGCCGGGCACACCGATCGGATGCCCCGCTCCGATCTGCGCAGCACGGCCCCGCTCGACCTCGAAGAGGTGGGAGCGAGGCTGCGCGCGCGCCGCGAGGACCTCGCCGCCCGTCTGGGCGGCTTCGCGAAGGCGCCCGAGCGCGGCAGCGGGCTCGGCTTCGGCAAGCGCATCGGCGACGGGACGATCGAGGCCGTGAGCCGCATGACGGACGCGGGAGTGGGGGAGACGCTCGAGCCGGCGCTCGACCGCGTGGACCGTGCTCTGGCCAAGCTCGAGGACGGGACGTACGGCGTCTGCGACGGCTGTGGCGCCGACATCGCGCCCGCGCGGCTGCGCTTCGCACCCGAGTCGGTCCTCTGCATCGCCTGCGCGCGCGCCGCGCGCTGACCGGCTGCGGATCCGCCATGCTGCGCGGCGCGACCCATGCGCCTGCTCGAGCCCGACGACCTGACCCAGCCGCTCGCGCTGTCCCCCGACGAGGACCTGCTCATCCACGCGGACGCGGCGCTCGCGCTGCCGCTGCTCCCGGACGGCGCGTTCGACGTGATCGCCATCGATCCGCCCTTCAACACGGGGCGGCTGCGCCGGCACCGCCGCGTCCGCAAGACCCCGCTCACGGTCGATCCGGACGCCGCCCCCGATCCCGCCGTCCGGGCGACGACGGGCTTCGCCGGTCGCGTCTATTCGACGGAGGTCGTCTCCCGGCTGGCCTACGCGGACGCCCACGACGACTTCCTCGCGTTCATCGCTCCGCACCTGCAGCAGGCCCACCGCCTGCTCGCCGCGCACGGGACGCTCTACTTCCACATCGACTACCGCGAGGCGCACTACTGCAAGGTCCTGCTCGACGACATCTTCGGGCGGGACTGCTTCCTCAACGAGATCGTGTGGGCCTACGACTACGGCGCGCGCACCACGAAGCGGTGGCCGGCCAAGCACGACACGATCCTCGTCTACGTGAAGGACCCGGCCGCCTACCACTTCGACGGCGCCGCGGTCGACCGTGAGCCGTACATGGCGCCGCGGTTGCAGACGCCTGAGCGCGCCGCGCACGGCAAGCTCCCCACCGACGTGTGGTGGCACACCATCGTCACGACGACGGGCGCCGAGCGCACGGGGTACCCGACGCAGAAGCCCGAGGGCATCGTGCGGCGGATGGTCACCGCGTCCTGTCCGCCCGGCGGCCGCTGCCTGGACTTCTTCGCGGGGTCCGGGACGCTCGGCGCGGTGGCGCGGAAGCTCGACCGGCGCTTCGTCCTGGTGGACGACAACCCGGAGGCGATCGCCGTGATCCAGGCCCGGCTGGGGCAGGACGCGGCCGCCGCGGGGGCGTAGCATCCGTCCCATGAGCGATCTCCGCGTGACCGTCACCGTCGCCGACCACGTCGCCACCGTGACGATGGTCCGCGGCGAGAAGCACAACGCCCTGGACGCCTGGATGTTCACCGGCCTGCGGGACGCCATCGCGCAGGTGGCGGCCGATCCGGCGGTCCGCGCCGTCGTCCTCCACGGCGAGGGCAAGAGCTTCTGCTCGGGCCTCGACGTCGCCTCCTTCATGGGCGGGGACTCGCCCATCAGCATGGACCAGCTCGTCGACCGCGGCGACGGCGGCCTGACGAACCTCGCGCAGCAGGTGGCGGTCGGCTGGCTGAACGACGTCCCGGTCCCGGTCATCGCGGCGATCCACGGCAACTGCTTCGGCGGCGGCATGCAGATCGCCCTGGGCGCGGACATCCGCATCGCGGCGCCCGACGCGAAGCTCTCGATCATGGAGATCAAGTGGGGCCTCGTGCCGGACATGGGGATCACCCAGACGCTCCCGCGCCTGCTGCCGGTCGACCGCGCGAAGGAGCTCACGTTCACCGGCCGCCAGCTGAGCGGGGAGGAGGCCGCGGCCGCCGGCCTGGTCACCCGCACCGCCGCCGACCCGCTGGCCGCCGCGCTCGAGCTCGCGGCGGAGATCGCGTCGAAGTCCCCGTCGGCGATCCAGCACGCGAAGCGCCTCTACGACGAGACCTGGGTCAGCGACGACGTGGCCGCCGCCCTCGTGCTGGAGACCGACCTGCAGGTCGAGCTGATCGGCTCGAAGAACCAGCTCGCGGCGGTCGCCTCCGTCTTCACGAAGCAGCCGGGCGAGTTCGTGGACCCGGAGCGCAAGCAGCCCGCCACCGCCTGACCACCCGATGCCGAGGTAGATGCGTGTGCAACCTTCTAGGCTGGACAGCATGACCGCGCTCAGCGTCCTCGATCTCTCCCCGGTCCCGGCCGGCAGCACCGAAGGCCAGGCGCTGCGGAACACGATCGACCTGGCCCGGCACGTCGACGCGCTCGGCTACCGCCGGCACTGGCTCGCCGAGCACCACGGCATCCCGTCCGTCGCCTCCTCCTCGCCCGAGGTCCTCATCGGCCACGTGGCGATGGCGACGCAGCGGATCCGCGTCGGCTCGGGCGGCATCATGCTGCCGAACCACTCCTCGCTGCGGATCGCCGAGGCGTTCAAGGTCCTGGAGGCGCTGCACCCCGGCCGCATCGACCTGGGCATCGGCCGCGCCCCAGGCACCGACCA
>JAOPZU010000584.1 GCA_025963955.1 Solirubrobacterales bacterium | reverse complement strand
CGCCGGCGGTGACCCCCGGCGCGATCCGCGGCTCGGCGGCGGGCGCCGCCGGCGGGGGCACCTGCTTCGGGGCGGCAGCCGTCGCGGCGACAGGCGTGGAGGCCGCGAGCACGAGGGCGCACGCGGCGGTGATCCGGCGAGCAGACATGCGATCCAGCGTAGCCCCGGCCCTCCCGCGTTCCCGCAACATGCGCTGCAGAGGCAGGAGGCGCGTCAAGCCCTGGCGCGCCCCGCGCGGCCGCCCGCAGCGCTTCAGGCGGAGCCCGACGCGCTGCGGCGGCGCGTCTTCCGCGGGACCGGCAGCCCGTCCACGAACGCCAGCAGCAACGCGCTGAACTGCTCGGGCACCTCGAGCTGCGGACAGTGCCCGACGCCCTCCAGCAGCTCGAAGCGGGCCTCCGGCAGGGCCTCAAGGACGTGACGAGAGCCGCGGTGGGTGACCATCCGGTCGCGGTCGCCCCAGACGAGCATCACGGGGACGGTCACGGCGTGGAGGTCGAACGGGTCCACGAGCTCGGGCAGCATCCGGCGCCCGGTCGCCAGGTACCGGCGCAGGTCCCGGGTGGTGCGGTGGTGGGCGGTGAAGGCGCCGATGACCTCCTGCGCGGCCGCGCGCGGGTGCGCGAAGGCCAGCTGCCGGAAGCCCTCCCCGACCGCCGCGCGGACCACCGCCTCCGGGAGCGGGACGGGCGCGGCGAGCAGGTGGCGCAGGAGCGGCTGCGCCTCGATCGCGCTGAACCAGACCGGGTGGTCGAAGCCCGCCGGGCAGACGGGCACGATCGCGGCGAGGGGCAGGTCCGCGTCCGCGGCGACGCGGAGGGCCGAGCAGCCGCCGAGGGAGTTGCCCACGACGACCACGTCGCGACCGCTCTCGGCGTGGAGGTGGCGGACGGCCGCGGCGACGAAGCGGTCGTGCTGGGGGAGGATCGGCTCGTCGCGCGCGAGGCGGGTGGCGGTCCCGAAGCCCGGCAGGTCGAGTGCGAGGGCCCGGCGCCCGGCGCGGCCGAGCCGATCGAGGACGCTGCGCCAGGTGTCGGCGCTGTCGGCGTAGCCGTGCAGGAGCAGCAGCGGGGGACCGTCCCCCTCCAGCTCCAGCGCACGCGTGTCGTACCCCGCGAGCGTGAGCCGGTACTCGATGAGCGGCTGCTGCATTGATCCCTCAGTTCGCGCCGCCGGCCGCGGTCCCTGCCGCTCCCGCGTCGCTGCCGGCCGGCGGGCCGTGGGGGACGAAGTCCTTCTGCCGGACGAGGACGAGCGCGAGCACCGCCCCTGCGAGGGACACGAGGCCGGTGATGAGCAGCAGCTCGTTGAGCGCGTCCGTGTAGGCGGCGAGGAACTCGCCGCGCCGGCCGGGTCCGAGGATCCCCGGGATGCCGGAGGCCAGCGCCTCCCCGGGCGGGCCGTTCGGCAGCTTGTGCTCCAGGGAGGTCTGGAAGATGGCTCCCAGCCCCGCGATGCCGGTGGCGATGCCGACCTGGCGGAAGGTCGTGTTGATGCCGGAGGCCATGCCGCTGCGGCGCGGATCCACGACCCCGATGGCGGTGGAGGCCAGCGGGGGGTTGGTCATGCCGATGCCGACGCCGGCCAGCAGGAAGCCCGGCAGCAGCGCCGTCCACTTCGACTGCGCGTCCAGGCCGCCCATGATCAGCAGCCCGAGGCCGACGAGGCCGAGGCCGCCGGCGAGCAGGAACCGCGGCGGCACGCGGCTCGTGAGGTTGCCGGAGATCGGGGCCGCGGCGAAGGACAGCAGCGTGATCGGGAGGAAGCGCAGCCCGGCCTCCAGCGGCTTGAAGCCCAGCGAGTTCTGGATGTACAGCGTGAGGTACAGGAACATCGCGAACATCCCGGCGGACAGCACGAAGGCCGAGATCGCCGCGCCCGTGAAGGCCGGCTTGCGGAACAGGCTCAGGTCGAGCATCGGGTCGCTGCGGCGGCTCTCCAGGAGCACGAACAGGGGCAGCAGGACGGCGGCCGCGATGAGGAAGCCGACGATGATGCCGCTGCTCCAGCCCTCCGCGTTCCCGCGGACGAGCGCGAAGATGAGGAAGAACAGCCCGCCGGAGAAGGTCAGGAAGCCGGGCAGGTCAACGCGCGCGGCGGGGCCCTTGGACTCCTCGAGGACCCGGCCGGCGGCGAGGACGGCGAGGATGCCGATCGGGACGTTGATGAAGAAGATCGACTCCCACGAGACGTGCTCGGTGAGCACGCCGCCCACGAGCGGGCCGACCGCCACCGCACCACCGGTCGTGGCCCCCCAGATGCCGAAGGCGGCGCCGCGCTGCGCCCCCTGGAAGGTGGCGGCGAGCAGCGCGAGCGAGGTGGCGAACATGGCGGCGCCGCCGACCCCCTGCAGCCCGCGCGCGAGCTCGAGCACGAGCGGGCTGCCGGCCAGGCCGCAGAGCAGCGAGGCGAAGGTGAAGATCGCCAGGCCGCCGATGAAGATGCGCTTGCGCCCGAGCAGGTCCGCGAGCGAGCCCGCGGTCAGCAGCAGCGCCGCCAGGCTCAGGGCGTAGGCGTCGACGACCCACTGCAGGTCGCTGAAGGACGTCTTCAGGTCCTTCGAGATGTCGGGCAGCGCGACGTTCACCACCGTGATGTCGAGCAGCAGCATGAACGTCGCGGTGCAGATGACCGCGAGCGAGCGACGTTGATGACCGGTCATGGCGCCAGACGCTAGCGGAACCCGAGTTCCGTTTCGCGTCCTCTCCGGAAACGGCTGCATACGACGGGGTTCGTCCGGCGCGGACCCTACGGTTCACCGGGTGCCGGTCCGTGACTTCAGCGACGGTCTCGACCTGGACCAGGTCCTCCTGGTGCGGTCGGTCGAGCTGCTCCCGAAGCGCGACGGCGGCGAGTACCTGAAGGTCGTCCTCGCCGACCGCACCGGCAGCGTGCCGGCGATGGTCTG
>JAOPZU010000544.1 GCA_025963955.1 Solirubrobacterales bacterium | reverse complement strand
CTCGGCCGCCACCAAGCGGCCCGCGTAGCCGCAGCCGCGCCCGGACCGGCACCCGACCCATCCGGCCCGCCATGGCGTCCCCGACCTTCCGTTCCCCCGAGGAGTTCCGCGCGGTGATGGACCGCGTCTTCCGGATGATGAGTGAAGACCCCGACATGGGGCCGAAGCTCCACGCGGCCGACGTCCCGCAGCGCTTCGCCTTCTTCGACGTCGACCTCGTGGTGAACATCCGCCCGACGCTTCCCGGCGAGCCCGGCAACCTGCACTGGGAGTGGTCGGACGACGTCGCCTGGGAGCCGCGCGTCCGGATGGAGATGAGCGCCGACACGGCCAACCGCTACTTCCAGGGCAAGGAGTCGATCGCGCTGGCGATCGCGCGGCGGCGGATCCGGACCTCCGGCGACGTCAAGGCGGCCCTCACCCTCATCCCGATCACCAAGCCCGTCCACGCGGCGTTCACCGCGGTGGTGGACGCCGAGTACCCGCACCTGAAGGTCGGATGACCGGCGAGGAGCTCACCACCGCCGAGGTGGCCCGCCGCATCGGTGTCCGGTCGGCGACCCTCAAGCGCTGGGTGACCTCCGGCGTCGTCCCCCTCGGCGACGGCCCGTGGACCGACGCGCTCCTGGCCCACGCGCGGATCGTCGCGCGCCTGCGCGCCCGCGGGCATTCGCTCGCGGAGATCCGGCAGGCGACCCACGACGGGCGCCTGGCCTTCGGGTACGCCGAGGACCTGCTCACGGTCGACGAGCCCGACTACACGCTCAAGCAGGCCGCGAAGGAGACCGGACTCGAGCCGGCGCTCATCGAGCGCATCGGCTCGTCGCTGGGCTTCAGCACGACCTGGCCCGAGCAGCTGAGCGAGGACGACGTGCAGATGCTGCGGTACGGCGCGGCCGCCCTGGCCGCCGGCCTGCCGCTGATCGCCTTCCTGCAGCTGTGCCGGGTCTACGGTCAGGCGATGGCGCAGATCGCGGACGCCGAGGTCCGGCTCTTCCACCTCTACGTCCACGAGCCGATGATGCGCGAGGGCATCCCCGGCCTGGAGATGGCCGAGCAGATGGAGGGCCTGACGCGCCAGCTGCTGCCGCTGGCCAGCCCGATGATGGACCACCTGCACCAGCGCTTCCTGCACCACTTCGTCGAGCAGGACGTCATCGGGCACATGGAGGCCGACCTCCACGGCGTGCAGCTCGATCTGGGGCGACTGCGGGTCGCCATCGCCTTCGCCGACCTGGCGGGCTACACGCGCCTGACGGAGGAGCAGGGGGAGGAGGAGGCCGTGGGCGCGGTCGAGCGCTTCGTCGAGGCGGTGGAGCACACGCTCCCGGACGACGCGCGCGTCATCAAGACGATCGGCGACGAGGTCATGGTCGTCGGCTCGGACCCGAGCGCCCTGGTGGACTGGGCCGTCGGCTTCCAGCAGCTGATGACCGAGCGGCAGCTGCCGCGGATCGGCGTGCACTACGGCGAGACGCTCTACCGCGACGGGGACTACTACGGCCGCGAGGTGAATCTGGCGGCGCGCGTGGCCGCCCGCTCGGCCGGCGGCGAGGTCATCGTCACGCGGCCGCTGGTGGACGCCTCGGGCCCGCACCTGGAGTTCGAGCGGATCGGGGAAGTGCGCCTGAAGGGCTTCACCGACCCGACCGAGCTGTTCCTGGCGAAGCTCGCGGGCACCGACGCCGGGTAGAACTCCGTCCATGTACGACGACGGCGCCGAGTGCATCCGCCTCCACGGCCACGACCTCGTCTTCCGCCGCGAGGGCTCCGGGCCCGTCATCCTCCTGATCCACGGGATGGCGGGCAGCCGCACCGCGTGGGACAAGGTGATCGGCCCGCTCGCGGCGGCGGGCCACACCGTGATCGCGCCGGACCTCCCGGGGCACGGGGACTCGGGCGCGTCCTCCGGTGACTCCTCCATCGGGGCGCTCGCGGCTACCCTGCGTGACCTGATCCTCGCGCTCGGCTACGAGCGCGCCACCCTCGCCGGGCACTCATTGGGCGGCGGGGTGGCGATGCAGTTCGCCTACCTGTTCCCCGAGCACGCCGAGCGCCTGGTGCTGATCTCCAGCGGCGGCCTGGGCCGCACGGTGAACCTCGCGCTGCGCAGCGCGGCGCTGCCCGGAGCCGAGATCGTCGTGGCCGGCATCGGCGGGGTCGCCCGCCTGGCCTCGCCCGTCGTCGCCGGCGTGCTCGGCCTGCTGCGGGTGCAGATCGACGCGGAGCAGGCGGAGGTCGGGCGGTCGCTGCGATCGCTGGGCGTGGCCTCCACGCGCAAGGCGTTCCTCGACACCCTCCGCGCCGTCGTCGGGACGGACGGTCAGCGCGTCTTCGCCGGCGACCGCCTCTACCTCACCGCGCAGATGCCGACGTTGATCGTCTGGGGCGACGAGGACCCCGTCATCCCGGTCGGGCACGGCTACCGCGGGCACGCGGCGATGCCCGGGAGCGAGCTCGTGATCCTCCCGGGGGTGGGCCACTTCCCGCCCCTGCAGGCGCCCGAGCCGCTGGTCGGGGCCATGTCCGAGTTCCTGGCGCGGGTCCCGCCGTCGGACCCGAAGCCGGAGGTCTGGCGGCGCCTGCTGCGGGACGGCGCGCCCGGGACGGCCGGCGCCGATGACCCGGACCCCGCGGCCTAGACTGACCCGATGGAGACCGGCGCCGTGCTCGCGCAGGTGCGCGCCACGGGGCTGCTGCCGGACGGCGGCCCGGTGGTCGTGCTCCTGAGCGGCGGCCGCGACTCGGTCTGCCTGCTCGACGTGGCGGTGACGCTCGCGGGCCGGGACGTCGTGCGGGCGCTGCACGTCAACTACGGGCTGCGCGACGAGGCCGACGAGGACCAAGCGCACTGCGCGCGATTGTGCGACCGGCTCGAGGTCGCGCTGCAGGTGGAGCGGGCCGCCCGGCCCGGCGACGCACCCGGGAACCTGCAGGCCTGGGCGCGGGACGTGCGGTACGCCGCCGGGGCGCGCGCCACCGGGGCCCTCGCGGGGTCGTCGCTGGCGGCCGGCCATACCGCCACCGACCAGGTGGAGACCGTCCTTTACCGCCTCGCGACATCGCCGGGG
>JAOPZU010000542.1 GCA_025963955.1 Solirubrobacterales bacterium | reverse complement strand
CCCCGGCGATTAGGCTCGGCCCGTGTCCACCGTCACCGCCGTCTCTCCCGACCACGAGGTCGTCATCATCGGCGCCGGGTTCTCCGGCATCGGCACCTCGATCGCGCTGCAGCGCGCCGGCATCCAGGACCACGTCCTCATCGAGGAGGGCGACGACGTCGGCGGCACGTGGCACTGGAACACCTACCCCGGCGTGGCGGTCGACATCCCGTCCTTCAGCTACCAGTTCTCGTTCGAGCGCCGGACGGACTGGTCGCGCATCTACGCGCCGGGCGAGGAGCTCCGGGGCTACGCCGACCACTGCGCCACGAAGTACGGCATCCGCGGCCGCACGCGCTTCGGCGTCCGGGTGCTGTCGGCGCGCTTCGACGACGAGGCCCAGCTATGGCACCTGGAGCTCTCGGGCGACGAGCACCTGACCGCGCGCTTCGTCGTCGGCGCGACCGGCGTGCTGACCCAGCCGAAGCCGCCGGAGATCCCGGGCCTCGCGAGCTTTGGAGGCACCACCGTCCACACCGCCCGCTGGGACCACGACCTCGACCTGCGCGGCAGGCGCGTCGCGGTGATCGGCACGGGCGCCTCGGCGGTGCAGCTCATCCCCGCGATCGCGGAGGAGGTCGCGCACCTGACCGTCTTCCAGCGCACGCCGATCTGGTGCCTGCCGAAGCTCGACGGCGCGGTGCCGAAGACGGTCCGCTCGATCATGGGCCGGGTCCCGGGCAGCGACCTGCTGGCCCGCGCGGTCAGCCAGGGCTTCGTCGAGCTGACCTTCCCGCTCGCCGCGCACTACCACCGCAAGGTCCCGGTCGGGGCCATCGGGACCAGGATCGCGCTGCGCGCGCTGCAGCAGGTGAAGGACCCGGAGACGCGGGAGAAGCTCACGCCGAAGTACGCCCTCGGGTGCAAGCGGCCGAGCTTCCACAACGAGTACCTGCAGACCTTCAACCGGCCGGACGTGCTGCTGGAGACCGATCCGATCGCGGAGATCACGCCGACCGGGATCACGACCGCCGGCGGCACGGAGCACGAGGTCGACGTCATCGTCCTGGCGACGGGCTTCAAGGTCTTCGAGAACGGCAACATGCCGCCGTTCTCGATCACGGGCTCGGGCGGTGTCGATCTGGAGGCCTGGTGGGACGAGCACCGCTACCAGGCCTACGAGGGCGTGAGCGTCCCCGGATTCCCGAACCTCTTCACGATCCTCGGGCCCTACGGCTACAACGGCTCCTCCTACTTCAACCTCATCGAGACGCAGACCCGCCACATCCTGCGCTGCCTGAAGCGCGCCCGCACCGAGGGCGCGGTGCGCGTCGAGATCCGGCCCGAGGCGAACGAGCGCTACTTCCGGTCCGTGCTCGCGCGGCGCGGCGGCCAGATCTTCTGGCAGGACAGCTGCGCGAACGCCAACAGCTACTACTTCGACAAGCACGGGGACGTGCCGTTCCGGCCGGCGCCGTCGCTCGAGGTGGCGTGGCGCTCCGGGCACTTCGACCTCGACGACTACCGCTTCGAGCGGGCGGCGGTGGGCGCGGCCGCCTGAGCGGCCGCGCCCTGGGGGCCGTCAGGCCACGTCGAAGCGGTCCAGGTCCATGACCTTGGACCAGGCGGCGACGAAGTCGTGCACGAACTTCTCGCGCGCGTCGTCGCCGGCGTAGACCTCGGCGAGAGCCCGCAGCTCGGAGTTCGAGCCGAAGACGAGGTCCGCGCGGGTGCCGGTCCAGCGCACCTGGCCGTCGTCCCCACTGGCCTCGAACACGTCGTCCGAGGTCGCCGTCCAGGTCGTCCCGAGGTCGAGCAGGTTCACGAAGAAGTCGTTCGTGAGCGTGCCCGGCCGGTCGGTGAGGACGCCGTGCGGCGAGCCGCCGGCGTTCGCGCCGAGGACCCGCAGGCCGCCGACGAGGACGGTCATCTCCGGCGCGCTGAGCGTCAGGAGGTTCGCGCGGTCCAGCAGCAGGTACTCCGCCCCGAGGCGATGCCCGGGCCGTAGGTAGTTGCGGAACCCGTCGGCCGTCGGCTCGAGCGCCGCGAACGAGTCCGCGTCCGTCTGCTCCGGCGTGGCGTCCGCGCGGCCCGGGGTGAACGGGACGACGACGTCGACGCCGCCTTCGCGCGCGGCCTGCTCGACCGCGGCCGAGCCACCGAGGACGATGAGGTCCGCGAGCGAGACCGGCTTGCCGAAGGAGCGCTGCACGCCCTCGAGGGTCTCCAGGACCTTCGCGAGCTCGGTCGGGTCGTTGACCTCCCAGCCGTTCTGCGGCGCCAGGCGGATCCGCGCGCCGTTCGCCCCGCCGCGCTTGTCGCTGCCGCGGAAGGTGGACGCGGACGCCCACGCCGCCTTGACGAGCTCGGTGACCGTGAGGCCCGCGTCGAGCAGCTGCGCCTTCAGCGCCACGATGTCCTCCGGAGCGAGCTCGTGCGTGGCCTCCGGGATCGGGTCCTGCCAGATGAGCTCCTCGTCCGGGACCTCCGGGCCGAGGTAGCGCTGGATCGGGCCCATGTCGCGGTGGGTCAGCTTGAACCACGCGCGAGCGAAGGCGTCCGCGAACTGATCCGGGTTCTCGTGGAAGCGGCGCGAGATCTTCTCGTACTCCGGGTCCACCCGCAGCGACAGGTCCGTCGTCAGCATCGTCGGCCTGCGCATCGGCGAGTCCGGCGTCGGGCCGGGGATCGTCGCCTCCGCCCCGGCCGCGACCCACTGCTTCGCGCCCGCGGGGCTCGTCTCGAGCTCCCACTCGTGGCCGAAGAGGTGGTCGAAGTAGTCGTTGGACCACTGCACGGGCGTCGTGGTCCAGGTGACCTCGAGGCCGCTCGTGATGGTGTCGGCGCCCTTGCCGGACGCGTAGCTGCTCTTCCAGCCCAGGCCCTGCTCGGCGAGGTCCGCACCCTCCGGCTCCGGCCCGACGTGCTGCTCGGGATCGGCGGCGCCGTGGGTCTTGCCGAAGGTGTGGCCGCCCGCGATCAGCGCGACGGTCTCCTCGTCGTTCATCGCCATCCGGCCGAACGTCTCGCGGATGTCGTGCGCGGCGGCCAGCGGGTCGGAGCTGCCGTTCGGCCCCTCCGGGTTGACGTAGATGAGGCCCATCTGCACCGCGGCGAGCGGCTCCTCGAGCACGCGGCCGTCCCGGTAGCGGCCCTCGTCGCCGAGCCACTCGGTCTCCGGGCCCCAGTACACGTCCTCGTCCGGCTCCCAGACGTCCTCGCGGCCCCCGGCGAAGCCGAAGGTCTGGAAGCCCATCGACTCGAGGGCGACGTTGCCGGTGAGGACCATGAGGTCCGCCCACGACAGCGCCTGGCCGTACTTCTTCTTAACGGGCCACAGCAGGCGGCGGGCCTTGTCGAGGTTGGCGTTGTCGGGCCAGCTGTTGAGCGGGGCGAAGCGCTGCATGCCGGCCCCGGCGCCGCCGCGGCCGTCGTGGATCCGGTAGGTGCCGGCGCTGTGCCAGGCCATGCGGATCATGAAGCCGCCGTAGTGCCCGAAGTCCGCCGGCCACCAGTCCTGCGACGTGGTGAGGACCTGCTCGATGTCCTGCTTGACCGCGCTCAGGTCGAGGCTGCCGAAGGCCGCCGCGTAGTCGAAGTCGTCGCCCAGCGGGTTCCCGACGGCCGGGTTCTTGGCGAGGATCCGCAGGTTCAGGCGCTCGGGCCACCAGCTGCGGTTGCCACCGCCTTCGGTGGGGTGGGGCGCGCGCTCGTGCGCGACGGGACAACCGCCGCCGCTCGTGGCGACGTCGGCCTCGTCGTTCATCTCTCCGACGACGGCATCAGGCTTCTGGGACAAAGGGACCTCTCGGGGGGTTCAGGGGATTCGGGTTCAGGAACGGCGGGTGGCCGCGCAGCCGGGGCACAGGCCCCAGTAGGTGACCTCCGCCTCGTCGAGCGTGTAGCCGTGCTGCTCGCCCGGGGTCAGGCAGGGCGCGGCACCGGCGGCGCAGTCCACGTCGGTGATGGCGCCGCACGCGCGGCACACCAGGTGGTGGTGATTGTCGCCGACGCGCGCCTCGTACCGCGCGACGGAGCCTGGCGGATGCAGCCGCCGCAGCAGGCCCGCGTCCGACAGTGCGCGCAGCACGTCGTACACCGCCTGCTGGGAGACCTCGCCGAGGTCGCTGCGGACCCGGGCGATGATCGTGCTCGTGTCCGCGTGCGGTGCGTCGTGCACCGCGGCGAGGACGGCGACCCGCGGACGCGTGACGCGCAGGGAGGCCCCACGCAGCACGCGCTCCAGGTCGTCGGTCGACGGCATGATCGCAGTCTCCCACATATTCTGGAATCGATCCGGAATAGGCGCGCCCAGGGGTGCTCAGGGGCGTGGCGGGTCCGGTCCGGCCCGGCGGCCCGGCTTGTCGCGGTACATCGCGTCGTCGGCGGCGGCGAGCAGGCCGGCGGCCGACGGCTCGTCCAGGATCGCGACGCCGACGGCGGCCGTGACCGG
>JAOPZU010000509.1 GCA_025963955.1 Solirubrobacterales bacterium | reverse complement strand
ACGACCAGCGCCAGGCCACCAAGGACGCCGGCAAGATCGACGGTCTCGAGGTCAAGCGCATCATCAATGAGCCGACCGCCGCGTCGCTCGCCTACGGCCTCGACAAGGAGGCCGACCAGACGATCCTCGTCTTCGACCTCGGCGGCGGCACCTTCGACGTGTCCGTGCTCGAGATCGGCGACGGCGTCTTCGAGGTCAAGTCGACCGCCGGCGACAACCACCTCGGCGGCGACAACTTCGACAAGAACATCGTCGACTGGCTCGCGGGTGAGTTCCGCAAGGACCAGGCGATCGACCTGACGCAGGACCCGATGGCGCTGCAGCGCCTCTACGAGGCCGCCGAGAAGGCGAAGATCGAGCTCTCCTCTTCGCAGGAGTCGCAGATCAACCTGCCGTTCATCACCGCCGACGCGACGGGCCCGAAGCACCTCGACGTGCGCCTGACCCGCTCCAAGCTCAACGAGCTCGCGGCGCCGCTCATCGACCGCATCGTCGCCCCGGTCCGCCAGGCGCTCGACGACGCGAAGGACAAGGGCGCGGCGAAGATCGACCACGTCGTCCTGGTCGGCGGCATGACCCGGATGCCCGCCGTGCAGGAGAAGGTCAAGGAGCTCACGGGCAAGGAGCCGCACCGCGGCGTCAACCCGGACGAGGTCGTCGCCGTCGGCGCGGCCATCCAGGCCGGCGTCCTCTCGGGCGACGTGAAGGACGTCCTGCTCCTCGACGTGACCCCGCTGACGCTCGGCATCGAGACCAAGGGCGGCGTCATGACGAAGCTCATCGAGCGCAACACGACGATCCCGACCCGCAAGTCGGAGATCTTCTCCACGGCCGAGGACAACCAGCCCTCCGTCGAGATCCACGTCCTCCAGGGCGAGCGCGAGATGGCGACCTACAACAAGTCGCTCGGCAAGTTCCAGCTGACGGGCATCCCGCCGGCGCCGCGTGGCATCCCGCAGGTCGAGGTCGGCTTCGACATCGACGCGAACGGCATCCTCTCCGTGTCCGCGAAGGACCTCGGCACCGGCAAGGAGCAGAAGATCGAGATCAAGGCCGGCGGCGGCCTCTCCGACGAGGAGATCAAGAACATGGTCGCCGACGCGGAGACGAACGCCGAGGCGGACAAGAAGGCCCGTGAGCTCGCCGAGGCGCGCAACAACGGCGAGTCCGCCGCGTACGCCAACGAGCGCCAGCTGAAGGAGCTCGGCGACGCGGTCGACGAGGCCTCGCGGACCGAGATCGAGGCGGCCATCAAGGCCGTCCGCGACGCGCTCGAGTCCGACGACGTCGCCGAGATCACCGCGAAGACCGAGGCGATGCAGACCGCCTTCCACAAGGTCTCCGAGGCGATGTACGAGCGGGCGCAGGCCGAGCAGGCCGCGGGCGGTGCCGCGCCGAACGGGGACGGTCCGGTGAGCGATGCCGACGTCGTCGAAGAGGACGTCGTCGACGCCGAGGTCGTGGACGAGGGCAGGTAGCCCATGTCCGACGCGGATCAGAACACCCCCCAGGAGGAGCCCGTCCTCGACGCGGAGCTCGTGAGCGAGGAGGCCGCCGAGGCGGCCTCCGCCGTGGCCGCCGAGGACGGCTCCACGGGCGCGCTCGTCGAGGAGGGGGACGCCGCGCCGGCCCCCGGGGTGGGGTCCCCGGAGGGGGAGTCCCCCGCGGAGGCCCCCGCCGCGCCCGACTACCAGGACCTCTACCTGCGCTCGGCGGCCGAGATGGACAACCTGCGCAAGCGGTCCCGCCGCGACGTCGGCGTGGCCGAGAATCGCGGGGTCGCGAAGCTGGCCAAGGAGCTGCTGCCGGCGCTCGACAACCTCGACCGGGCGCTCGCCGCCGTGGAGGCGGCCGAGGGCGACGAGGAGCACACGCTGACCAAGGGCATCCGGCTGGTCCAGGCCGAGTTGACGGCCGCGCTGACGCGGGTCGGCATCACCGTGGACATCCCCCTCGGCGCGCCGTTCGATCCGCACCGGCACGAGGCGCTCACCCAGCAGCCGAAGGAGAACACGCCCCCGGGCACCGTGATCGACGTCTTCCAGCCGGGGTACGTCCACGGCGAGACCGTGCTGCGCGCCGCGAAGGTGGTCGTGTCGGCGTAATGGCCCGCGAGGATCTCTACAAGACGCTCGGCGTCGACAAGAAGGCGACGCCGGAGGAGATCAAGAAGGCGTACCGGAAGCTCGCGCGCCAGTACCACCCGGACCGCAACCCCGACAACGCGAGCGCGGAGGAGCGCTTCAAGCAGGTCCAGGGCGCGTACGACGTGCTCGGGGACGCCGAGAAGCGCAAGCAGTACGACCGCGGTGGCCTGACGGGCATCTTCGGCGGCGGCGGTCCCGGCGGCAGCGGTGGCGCGGCCGGCGGCGGCTTCGGCGGGGGGGCTGGCTTCCCCGGCGGCGGCGGGATCACGGACATCCTGAGCGACCTGTTCGGCTCGACCCCGGGGGGCTCCTCGGGTCGCCCGGGCGGGGGCGGCCCGCGCCGCACCCGGCCCGAGAAGGGCCGGGACGTGGAGACCTCGGTGCAGGTCAGCTTCCAGCAGGCGATGGACGGTGTGCAGGTCTCCCTGACCGTCCCGACCGCCCAGACGTGCGGTACCTGCCACGGGACGGGCGCGAAGCCCGGCACGTCCCCGAAGGTCTGCCCGCGCTGCCAGGGCCGCGGGGTGGAGGCGCAGGGCCAGGGCGTCTTCTCGATCTCCACGCCGTGCTCGCAGTGCGGCGGCGGCGGGACGATCATCGAGGACCCGTGCGCGACCTGCCGCGGGCAGGGCTCGATCCGGACCGTCAAGAAGTACCGCGTCAACATCCCGCCGGGGGTCCGCGAGGGCTCCAGGGTGCGCATCAACGGCAAGGGCGAGGCGTCCCCGAACGGCGGTCCTCCCGGGGACCTGTTCGTCCTGACGCACGTGGAGGAGTCGGCGATCTTCGAGCGCAAGGGCGACAACGTCGAGGTCGAGGTCCCGATCAGCTTCCCGGAGGCCGCGCGCGGCGCCGAGGTCGAGGTCCCGACGCTCAACGGGCGCAAGAAGCTGCGCGTCCCGCCGGGCACACACTCCGGAACCGTGCAGCGCCTGCGCGGCGAGGGGCCGCCGAAGCTCGGCGCCGCCGGTGGGGCGACCCACGGCGACATCCACTACCGCTTCGTCATCGACGTCCCGGGCGACCTGTCGAAGGAGCAGTCCGACGCGGTCGACAAGCTGTCGAAGGTGATGCGCGGGGATCCGCGGGCGCGCTTGTTCAAGGCGGCCACGCCCCCCGAGGCCGACGCGAAGGGCAAGGGAGAGGCAGAGGGATGAGCGACCAGGAGCGGCCGACCGGGCGGACGACGCGCACGACGACGCGGATCACCATCTCGGACGACCGCGGGGTCTTCATGATCTCCGTCGCCGCCGAGCTTGCGGAGATGCACCCGCAGACGCTGCGCATGTACGAGCAGCGCGGGCTCATCGAGCCGCAGCGCTCGGCGAAGGGGACGCGGCTCTACTCGCAGTCGGACGTGGAGAAGCTGCGCCGGATCCAGGAGATGACCGGGGAGCTCGGCCTCAACCTCGCGGGCGTCGAGCGGGTGCTGGAGCTCGAGGAGCAGCTCGAGCGCGCGACCGCCCGGCTGCAGGCGCTGGAGCAGCGCTCGCAGGAGATGCGCGCGGAGATGGAGCAGGAGATCGAGGCCGTCCGCCGGTCCTTCCGAGCAGAGATCGTGCCCTACCGCCAGACGGCCGCCGAGATCGTGCCGGCGCAGCGTCCCGGGTCCCGGCGCATCCGCGTCGACCGGGACTGACGCGGCCGCTCCGTGTGCGCGGCAGGCGCCTGCTAGAACAGCCACCTATGGGCACCCGCGCCGCCGTCATCATGGGATCGGATTCCGACTGGCCGGTCATGAGGGCGGCCGCCGAGGCGATCGCGGAGTTCGACGTCGCCTGGGAGGCGCGTGTCGTCTCGGCGCACCGGACCCCGGAGGACATGGTCGCCTACGCGCGGGAAGCGGCGGGCCGCGGCCTCGAGGTCATCGTGGCCGGTGCCGGTGGGGCGGCGCATCTCCCCGGCATGGTGGCGTCACTCACCCCGCTGCCGGTCATCGGCGTGCCCGTCGCCATCACGAAGCTCGACGGGATGGACGCGCTGCTGTCGATCGTCCAGATGCCGGCCGGGGTTCCCGTGGCCACCGTGGCGGTCGACGGCGCGCGGAACGCCGGCCTGCTGGCCGTGCGGATCCTCGCCGCGGGCGACCCGGTGCTGCGCGAGCGCATGGTGGCCTTTCAGGCCGACCTCGCCGACCAGGCCCGCGCGAAGGACGCGCGCCTCCAGGGCGAGCTCGGGGGAATCGGATGAGCGCCGGCACGACCGGCGTCGTCGGCGTGGTCGGGGGCGGTCAGCTGGCGCGGATGCTGCACCAGGCCGCGATCAGCCTCGCGATCAGGGTCGTGGTCCTGGATCCCGACCCCGGGTGTGCGGCCGCGGCCGCGGGGGCTGAGCGGTTCGACGGGACGTGGACCTCGGCGGACGACCTCGTGGCCTTCGCGAACTCGGGCGTCGACGTCGTCACGTTCGACCATGAGCTCGCGGACCCGGACGACCTCGTGAGGCTGGAGGCCGCGTCGCCGGTTCCGGTCCGTCCGGCCCCTGCCACCAAGGTGCTCGCGCAGGACAAGCTCGTGGCCCGCACGGCGCTCGAGGGCCGCGGGTTCGGGATCCCGGCGTTCGCCGCGGTGCACGACGTCGCGCAGGTGCAGGCGTTCGCCGCCGAGCACGGCTGGCCCGTGGTCCTGAAGACCAGTCGCGGGGGCTACGACGGCCGTGGCGTGTGGATCGTCCGGGATGCGCGTGAGGCCGCCGAGGTGCTCGCCGCCGGCGACGGCTTCATGGTCGAGGAGCTCGTCGACATCCGCGAGGAGCTTGCCGTGATGGTGGCGCGCCGGCCCGGGGGGTCGCTGCGCTCGTGGCCGGTCTTCCGCACGACGCAGGTCGAGGGCATCTGCACCGAGGTCATCCTCGCGGCCGGATCCCCGCTCACCGACCGGGCGCGCGCGCTCGCGGAGCGGCTGGCCGAGCACGTCGAGCTCACGGGAGTCATGGCGGTCGAGTTCTTCGTGGACGCCGGCGGCGAGCTGCTCGTCAACGAGCTCGCCTGCCGCCCGCACAACTCCGGTCACGTGACGATGGACAGCTGCATCACCGATCAGTTCGAGCAGCACCTGCGCGCCGTGCTCGACCTGCCGCTCGGCGCCACCGAGCCGACAGTCGACGTCGCGGTGATGGTCAACGTCCTCGGCGGCGCGGCGCCGTGGAGCGCGGAGGATTTCGCCGACGCCGTCGCCACGGACCGCACGTCGCTGCACCTGTACGGCAAGGGCCACCGTCCCGGGCGCAAGCTCGGCCACGTCAACGCGGTCGGGGACTCGGTGGAGGAGACGCTCGGGCGTGCGCGGAAGGTCGCCGCCGTCCTCGGCGGCTCCGACTGAGGGCCGCCGGCCGGCGGCCGCCGGCCAGAGCTACTCCGTGCCCTCCGACGTCCCGTCGTGTCCGGTCTCGGCGGCCAGCGCCGCGCGGCCGGGGTGGTCCTTCGGGAGGTCGTGCACGGTGATCTCGTCGTGGACCTCGGGCGTGTCGCCCGCTTCGGTCTCCTCGTCGGGCGTCGCCGGTCCGAGGGGCTCGCGCGCCTCGGAGTCGTGAGGAGCTCCGTCGTGGTCGGTCTGGGGGTCGTCGGCCATGCCGCGCGTATGCCCGGTCCGCTCGCGGGCGAACCGGCGCGGGGGCGGCGTCAGCGGTTGCCGCGACCCGTCCCGGTGAGGCCCGCCTCGCGGACCAGGGTGGCGCGGCCCGGGTGGTCGCGGGGCAGGTCGTGCACGGTGATCTCGTCGTGCACCTCCGGCGTGTCGCCCAGGTCCGTCTCGGCGTCCGGCGTGAAGGGGCCGAGGGGCTCGCGGGCCGCGGAGTCGTGCGGGGCGCCGGTGTGCGTCTTGTCCATGTCGGTCATACGGTGGTGGTGCCCGAGAATGACCCCCGGACGAACCCGCCCGGGCAAT
>JAOPZU010000298.1 GCA_025963955.1 Solirubrobacterales bacterium | reverse complement strand
GAGGATCCCCTTCATCGGACCGTCCGCGGCAGCCTTCACCGCAGCGTTGATCTCCTCGACGCTGGTCGGCTTCGACGTGACGAGCGTGAGGTCGACGACCGAGCCCGTCGGGACGGGCGCGCGGACCGCGAAGCCGTTGAGCTTGCCCTTGAGCTCGGGCAGCACGAGCCCGACGGCCTTGGCGGCACCGGTCGACGTCGGGATGAGGTTCGTCGCGGCGCTGCGGGCACGACGCAGGTCCGAGTGCGGGGCGTCGAGCAGGCGCTGGTCGCCCGTGTAAGCGTGGATCGTCGTCATCAGGCCGTGCTCGATGCCGACCGCGTCGTTGACGGCCTTGGCGAAGGGCGCCAGGCAGTTCGTCGTGCACGACGCGTTGGAGATGATGTGGTGCTGGTCCTTGTCGTACTGGTCGAAGTTGACCCCGAGGACGACCGTGATGTCCTCGCCGCTCGCGGGCGCGGAGATGACGACCTTCTGGACCGACCCGCCGAGGTGGGCCTTCGCGGCCTCCGCCTTGGTGAAGAAGCCGGTCGACTCGATGACGATGTCGGCGCCGACCGAGTTCCAGTCGATGTTGGCCGGGTCCTTCTCCTCGAAGATCTTGATCTCCGTGCCGTCGATCACCATGCCGGCGTCCGACGCCTCGACGGTGCCCGGGTACGGCCCGAGGATCGAGTCGTACTTGACCAGATGCGCGAGCGTCTTGTTGTCGGTGAGATCGTTGAAACCGACGAACTCGATGTCGGCGCCTGCCGCTTTGGCGGCGCGGAAGACGTTGCGGCCAATGCGGCCGAAGCCGTTGATGCCGACGCGTACGGACATGGATCGGGGACCTTCCTGGAGGGAACGAATCGTGAGCTGAAGCCCCCGCGCAGCTGGCGGACCCGGGCGCTCGACAGTGCGTCGGAGCCTACTCAATCGCCCCCGGAGACGACCTCCACGCGGAACCCGTCCGGGTCCCGCAGATAGCCCGCGTAGTAGCGCGGGCCGTACTGCGGCCGCAGACCGGGCGGACCGTCGTCCGTGCCGCCGGCGGCGATGCCGGCCGCGTGCGCGGCGTCCACCGCGGCCCGGCCCGAGGCGGCCAGGGCCATGTGCCCGTAGCCCGTCGCGCCGGCGGGCGTCGTTGCCGGGGCGGTGGGCGGGGACCCGCGCTGGACGATCCAGAGCGAGGCCCGCGTCCGCCCGTAGGCGATGGCCGCGGGCGCCTCGTGCATGCGCCGCCCGCCGATGCGCAGCATGAGCGCGTCGTAGAAGGCGGCGGAACGGGCGAGGTCGGTGACCTCGAAGCCGACGTGGTCGAACATCAGGCCTCGGATCCTCGCGCGGCGGGCGGACGGCTAGGGCGTGGCCCGGCCAGCGTCCCGGTGCGCGATCTCCACGAAGAGGTCCTCGCGGCTGCGATAGCGGGCGCCCAGATGCTCGGTGATCGCGACGCTGCGGTGCCGCCCGCCCGTGCACCCGATCGCCACCATCAGGTGCGACTTGCCCTCGGCCTGGTACTGGGGCAGCAGGAAGTCCAGCAGCGGCAGCAGGCGCTCGTAGAAGTCGGCCAGGTGGCCGTCCCGCGCGACGTAGTCCACGACGCGCTGGTCCTTGCCGGTGAGCATCCGCAGCTCCGGGACGTAGTGCGGGTTCGGGAGGAAGCGGACGTCGAAGGAGATGTCGGCGTCACGCGGTGGGCCGTGCTTGAAGCCGAAGGACTGGAAGGTCACCGCGAGGCGGCCCGCGTTCTGGCGGGGCAGGTACTCGGCGGCGATCCGCCGGCGCAGCTCCGCCGCGCTCAGCCCCGTCGTGTTGACGACGACGTCGGCCTTGGCCTTCAACGGCTCGAGGGCCGCGCGCTCGGCGGCGATGCCCGTCGCGATCGAGGAGGACGGCGCGAGCGGGTGCCGGCGCCGCGTCTCCTTGTAGCGGTTCATCAGCGTCTGCTCGTCCGCGTCGAGGAACAGCACGCGGTGCTGAACGTCGAGCGTCGCCAGGCCGTCGACGACGCCGCTGAGCGTCTCGAAGAACTCCCCGCCGCGCACGTCGGAGACGACCGCGGCGTGCTCGACCTTCGATCCCTCGTGCATGAAGAGGTCGACGAGGCTGCGGATCATCTCCGGCGGCAGGTTGTCGACGCAGAAGTAGCCCGCGTCCTCGAAGACGTTCATCGCGGTCGACTTGCCGGCGCCGCTGAAGCCGGTGATGACCACGAGGTCCTGCAGGCGCGAGGGAGGGCCGGGCTCCGCGGCGTTCGTGGCCATGTCCCGCATGATGACGGCCCGCGCAACCGCTCCGGGACCGCGTGGTCCGTGGAGGTACGGTTCGCGCCATGACGCTGCGTCCCGTGCCCGAGTCCGCCCGCCCCGCGTCCGTCGATGCCCGCTCGCTGCCGGGCGTCCGCCACGAGCGCCCCGCGCGGTTCGTCCCGCGGTTCCACTGGGAGCTGGTGGTGTGCGGCGCGTCGGGGCACCGGCTGATCGGCCTGGACGCCCGCGCGCTGCGGCCTGAGGACGCGCTGCTGGCCGAGGACCGGGGCGGCGCGCGCTGGCACCGCTGCCTGCGCTGCGACTCGTGG
>JAOPZU010000489.1 GCA_025963955.1 Solirubrobacterales bacterium | reverse complement strand
GACGACGAGCAGGGCGGCCCTGATCCCTCGTGGACGGCGGTGCAGGAGGAGTCGCATAGCGCGCAGTCCGGACAGGGGTGCCCGGACCGGTCCGCGTAGGGACCGGTCCGGGCGAGCACGGCCCGGAGGTGGACCTAGGGCGTGGTCGTGCCGGTCGCGCCCTTGGCGGTCGCAAACGCCAGTGCCAGCTCGGTGCCCTGGCAGGCGTCCTGGTTGACGCCTGTCTCCTTGAGCTGGATCGTGCTCGCAGCGTTCTGGGTCCCGCCCGCAGGAATGGTCGCGTTGACGATGAAATCGGGAACGACGAAGTCGGTCGCAAGGCAGCCAGATGCCGCCGGCGTCACCGTCGTGGTGACGGTGCCGACGCGCTGCGCGGCCGACCCGTTGTTCTTGATGGCGATGGTGACCGCCTGCGTGGCGGTACCGGGGTAGAGGCCGGCCGGAGGCGTCCCGGTCTGGGTGATGACGATGGGCGATGCACTGCCCACGGTCGCGCTACCGGTACCCGTGCCCGTCGACGTGAAGTACGCGTACGCGCCGGCGCTGATCCCAAGCGCGGCCAGGACGGCCAGCACGACGACGGACCGCTTGTTGATGAACCTCATTGGTGCTCCCCTGTTCGGTGTCCCCGAGGAAAGCTCCCCCGCGGTACGACGCAGGGGTCCCCCTTACGCTCCGCGTGAGGTTCTCTCCCCCTGCCCGAGCGGCGCTGCCACGCCTGGCTCGGTAGCCAAGACACTACGACGCGGAACGGTAGAAATCGGACACCGGCCCTCGCATTTGCGCCGGTATCCGTCCGTTCTTAAGACTCCTGGCGCATTGACGCTCTTATTTCGCTGCATCTGGCCGAACACCACGCCGCGGCCGCGGCGTCCAGGGTTTCCGCGCGTCAGCCGGCCGCCGCGCGGGCCAGCAAGGACTCGGCCCCCGCGAGCGTCTGAGAGGTCGCCCGCTCGATCTCGACGAACGTCAGCTCCCCGGGCTCGGCCAGGCCGGCGAAGTTCACCGCCTTGTTGTGACGGGTGCGGCCGCGGAGCTTCGTCGGGTCGGTCCGCGACGCGCCCTCCACCAGGACCTCCATCGTCCGTCCCACGAAGCGCTGCGCGCGCTCGTGCGCCCGCCGCTGGACGACCTCCACGAGGCGTTTCATCCGCTCGACCTTGACCTCGTGCGGCACCAGGTCCTCGGTGATGAGCGCCGCTTCCGTCCCCCGCCGCGGCGAGAAGACGAACGTGAACGCGCTGTCGTAGCCGACCTGCTCGCAGACGTCGAGCGTGTGCTGGAAGTCCTCCTCCGTCTCGCCCGGGAAGCCGACGATGATGTCGGTCGTCAGGGCGCAGTCGGGGACGTGCTCGCGGATCAGCGCGACGCGGTCGAGGTACCGCGCCTGGTCGTAGGTCCGCTTCATCGCCTTGAGGATGCGGCTGGACCCGGACTGCAGCGGCAGGTGGATGTGCTCGCAGACCGACGCCAGCTCGGCGTGGGCGAGGATCACGTCCTCCTTCATGTCCTTGGGGTGCGGCGAGGTGTAGCGCACGCGCTCGATGCCCTCGACCGCGTCGACGGCGTGCAGCAGCTCGGCGAACGTGCGGCGGTCCGGCCGCAGGTCCCGCCCGTAGGCGTTGACGTTCTGGCCCAGGAGCGTGACCTCGCGCACGCCCTCCCCCGCCAGGCGCTCGCACTCCGCGACGATCCCGTCGAACGGCCGCGAAGCCTCGCGCCCGCGGGTCTGCGGCACGATGCAGTACGAGCAGTTGCAGTTGCAGCCGACGCTGATCTGCACCCAGCCCTGGTGCTCGCGGGTGCGCTTGTCCGGCAGATCCCCGGCGAAGCCCTCGAACTCGAAGAACCCCTGCGCCGTCAGCGAGTCGGAGGTCAGGAACTCCGCCAGGCGGTGCACCTGCCCGGGGCCGAAGGCGACGTCGACGAACGGGAACTGCCGGAAGACCTCGTCCTTCAGCGACTGCGCCCAGCAGCCGCCGACGCCGATGATCGTGCCGGGCCGCTCCCGCTTGACGCGGTGGGCGTGGCCCAGGTGGGCGACGAACCGCGAGTCGGCCTTCTCGCGGATCGAGCAGGTGTTGAAGAGGATGACGTCGGCGTCCGCCTGCTCGGCGGCGGCCGTGTAGCCCAGCGACTCGAGCATGCCCGTCATGCGCTCGGAGTCGTGCTCGTTCATCTGGCAGCCGAAGGTGGTGACGTGGTAGCGCATGTCCACGCCCGAGGATACGGCGCCGGGCGGCACGGGCACCCGCCGCGGGGCCCCTACGGGATGGGTCCCGCCGGGCCGCCGGCACTCAGCCGCCCGGTCGCACGAAGGTGTCCGGGTCCGGGCCCGTCCGCTCGCCCGCCTCGAGCGCGTCGAAGGCCGCCATCTGCTCCGGCGTGAGCGCGAAGTCGAAGACGTCGAAGTTCTGCTCGATGCGCTCAGGCGTGACGGACTTCGGGATGACGACGTTCCCGAGCTGCAGGTGCCACCGGATCAGGATCTGGGCCGGCGTCTTGCCGTGGGCGGCGGCGGCGTCGGCGACGGCCGGCTCCTCGAACGTCACGCCCTTCCCCAGCGGGCTCCAGGCCTCGGTGATGATCCCGAGGTCGTCGTGCTCGCGGCGCAGACCCGCCTGCTGCAGGCGGGGGTGGAGCTCGATCTGGTTCAGGACCGGCTTGACGCCGGTCTCGGCCACGAGGCGCTCCAGGTGCGGCTGGTTGAAGTTGCAGACGCCGATCGACCGCGTGAGGCCCTCCTCCTGCAGCTCGATGAACGCCTGCCACGTCTCGACGTAGCGGTCCTTGCTCGGAACGGGCCAGTGGATGAGATAGAGGTCCACGTAGTCCATCTCCAGCCTGGAGAGACTGGCCTTCAGCGCCCGCTTGGCCTCCTGGTGGCCGTGGTCGTCGTTGAAGCACTTGGTCGTGATGAAGACCTCGCCACGATCCAGCCCGGCGGCGTGCACCGCCTGCCCGACGCCCGCCTCGTTGCCGTAGGCCGCCGCGGTGTCGATGTGGCGGTAGCCGCCGAGCAGCGCGCGCGTCACCGGCTCGACCACCTCGCCCTCCGGGATCTGCCACGTGCCGAAGCCGAGCTGCGGGATGCTGGCGCCGTCGGGCAGCGTGATGAGGGGGACCTGGTCAGTCGAAGCGGTCATGCTTCCTTGGTTGCCCTGGCAACGACCGGACAAACATGCCGCCCGCGCCGACCCGCGAGTCCGGCGCGATGGCGCGGAAGCACCCGCGACGCGGGCGGCTCAGGCCGGACGTCCGAAGGCGCGCACCGCGTCGTACGCGAGCTCGAGGTCGTAGCCCTTGCGGACGAGCATGCCGAGCGCCCTCTCGCGCTCCTTCGCGTCCCCCGCCGGCGCCGAGAAGCGGCGCCGCAGCACGGCCACCGCCGCGTCCAGCTCCTCCGCCGCGTCGCGGGTGGCGAGCGCCTCGGCGATCAGCTCCGGCGCCAGGCCGAGCGCGACGAGCTTGCGCTCGATGCGGTCCGGCCCCCAGCTGTCGAGCGTGCGGCGGTCCTCGGCGAAGCGCACGGCGTACCGCGCGTCGTCGAGGTAGCCGAGCTCCGCCAGCTCGGCCAGCGCCGCGTCGATCGTCGACGGCTCCACCCGCTCGTGCTCGAGCTTGGCCCGAACCTCGGCGACGGTGCGATCGCGCCGCGCGAGGTAGCGGTAGGCGGTGTCGAGGGCGTGCTGCAGGCGCAGTCCAGGGTCGGCGGCACGCTCCTGCGTCCCGCTCGTGCCGTCGTCCCAGACCATGCCGCCGCTGCCTCCCGATCCGCGTGGCTATGCGGCCACGCCGCCCGCGGGCACGCCCGGTACCGCGGCGACCGGCTCGTCGGCGCGCCGGGTGCGGTCGTCGCTGGCCATCAGGTCCCGGTCCAGTCCGAGTGCCTTGTAGATCTTGTCCTCGATCTCCTTGGCGATCTCCGGATGCTCGTTCAAGAACGCCTTGGCGTTGTTGCGGCCCTGGCCGAGGCGGTCCTCCCCGTAGGAGAAGAACGAGCCCGACTTCGTGACCACGTTGTGCTCGATCCCGAGGTCGATCAGGCAGCCCGCGGTGGAGATGCCCTTGCCGAACTCGATGTCGAACTCCGCCTGGCGGAACGGCGGCGCGACCTTGTTCTTGACGACCTTCACGCGCACCCGGTTGCCGACGGCCTCGGTGCCCTCCTTGAGGGTCTCGATGCGGCGGACGTCCAGGCGCTGCGAGCAGTAGAACTTCAGCGCGCGACCACCCGGCTGCGTCTCCGGCGAACCGAACATCACGCCGATCTTCTCGCGGATCTGGTTCGTGAAGAGGATGACCGTGTTGGTGCGGTTCAGGTTGCCGGCGAGCTTGCGCATCGCCTGGCTCATCATGCGCGCCTGCAGACCGACGGTCGTGTCACCCATCTGCCCCTCGAGCTCGGCGCGCGGCGTCAGCGCCGCCACGGAGTCCACGCAGATGACGTCCACGGCACCTGAGCGCACGAGCATGTCCGCGATCTCGAGCGCCTGCTCGCCGTAATCGGGCTGGGAGACCAGCAGCTCGTCGATGTCCACGCCGATGCGCTCCGCGTAGAGCGGATCCATGGCGTGCTCGGCGTCGATGAAGGCGCACACGCCACCGAGCTTCTGCGCTTCGGCGATCACGTGGTACATCAGCGTCGTCTTGCCGGAGGACTCCGGGCCGAA